>NZ_JARAYQ010000360.1:0-6432 GCF_033794505.1 Streptomyces sp. MB09-01
GTGTGGGGGAGGTAGTTCGGGTCCAGGGGGACGCCGTGGCCGCCGACGCCGGGGCCGGGGCGGAAGGCCTGGAACCCGTACGGCTTGGTCTCGGCGCAGCGGATGACGTCCCACAGGTCGACGCCGAGGTCGTGGCAGAGCACCGCCATCTCGTTCATGAGGGCGATGTTGACGTGCCGGTAGTTCGTTTCGAGGAGCTGGACGGTCTCGGCCTCGCGCAGCCCGCGGGCGCGGACCACCTTCTCGGTGAGGCGGGCGTAGAAGGCGTGCGCGGACTCGGTGCAGGCGGGGGTGAGGCCGCCGATCACCTTGGCGGTGTTCGCGATGCCGTGGGTCCGGTTGCCCGGGTCGTGGCGGCTGGGGGAGTAGGCCAGGTGGAAGTCCCGGCCGGCCCGGAGCCCCGAGCCCGATTCGAGGATCGGGCGCAGGTAGTCCTCGGTGACGCCCGGGTGGACGGCGGATTCGAGGATCACTGTGGTGTGCGGGCGCAGCCGCGCGGCGAGCGCGCGGCCGGCCTCGCCGACGGCGGAGAGGTCCAGTGCGCGATCGGCGCCGAGCTGGGTGGGGGCGCAGATGACGGCCGTGCGGACCCGGCCGAGCTCGGCGGGGTTGGTGGTCACCCGGAAGCCGGCCGCCGACATGCGGCGGGTCTCGGCGGCGGTGAGGGTGGAGTCCGTGACCGGACCGCTGTCGTAGCCGACCGTCTCGATCCCGGCGGCGACGGCCGCCTGGGCGAGTGGGAGGCCAAGATGGCCGAGTCCGATGACGGCGAGATCTGCGGGCATGGGGGTGCCGTCCCTTCCCTGACATGAGGGGGCTGCCGCGCAAGTCCTCCGGGGGGACAGGGGAGCTGGCGCAATGTCAGACTAGGCTTATATATGACAGATATGTCGCATTGCGGGGTGAAGGTCATCGTTGTGTTGTCCACAGGCGGTGGCCGATGTGGGTGCGGGCGGTCAGACTCATGAAACGGGGGCATGTGAGCGGGGATCTCACCCGCACCAACGGGAGGCAGCCGTGAGGACAGCGACACTGGGGCCGGTGCAGCGGGCCGAAGCCCTCACCCGGATGGCCGAACGCGAACTGGACGTGCTGGTGGTGGGCGCGGGCGTGGTGGGCGCGGGCACCGCGCTCGACGCCGCCACCCGCGGCCTGTCGACCGGCCTGGTGGAGGCTCGGGACTGGGCCTCGGGCACCTCCAGCCGGTCCAGCAAACTGATCCACGGCGGCCTGCGGTACCTGGAGATGCTCGACTTCGCCCTCGTACGGGAGGCGCTGAAGGAGCGCGGCCTGCTGCTGGAGCGGCTCGCCCCGCACCTGGTGAAGCCGGTGCCCTTCCTGTACCCCTTGCAGCACAAGGGCTGGGAGCGGCTGTACGCGGGCTCGGGCGTCGCGCTGTACGACGCGATGTCGGTCTCCAGCGGGCACGGGCGGGGTCTGCCGGTGCACCGGCACCTGTCGCGCAAGCGCGCGCTGCGGGTGGCTCCGGCGCTGCGCAAGGACGCGCTGGTGGGGGCCCTTCAGTACTACGACGCCCAGATGGACGACGCGCGGTACGTGACCACGCTGGTGCGGACGGCCGCGGCGTACGGGGCGCACTGCGCCAACCGGGCGAGGGTGATCGGCTTCCTGCGCGAGGGCGAGCGGGTGGTCGGCGCGCGGGTCCAGGACGTGGAGGGCGGCGGTGAGTACGCCATCCGGGCGAAGCAGGTCGTCAACGCGACCGGGGTGTGGACGGACGACACCCAGGCGCTGATCGGGGAGCGCGGGCAGTTCCACGTACGGGCCTCGAAGGGCATCCACCTGGTCGTGCCGAAGGACCGGATCCATTCGAGCACCGGGCTGATCCTGCGGACCGAGAAGTCGGTGCTGTTCGTCATCCCGTGGGGACGGCACTGGATCGTGGGGACCACGGACACCGACTGGGACCTGGACAAGGCGCACCCGGCGGCGTCGAGCGCGGACATCGACTACCTGCTCGAGCACGTGAACTCGGTGCTGGCGGTGCCGCTGACGCGCGATGACGTCCAGGGCGTGTACGCGGGCCTTCGGCCGCTGCTGGCCGGCGAGTCGGACGCGACGAGCAAGCTCTCGCGCGAGCACACGGTGGCGCACCCGGTGCCCGGGCTGGTGGTGGTCGCGGGCGGCAAGTACACGACGTACCGGGTCATGGCGAAGGACGCCGTCGACGAGGCCGTGCACGGGCTCGACCAGCGGGTGGCGGAGTGCGTGACGGAGGACGTGCCGCTGGTGGGGGCGGAAGGGTACCGGGCGCTGTGGAACGGGCGGGCGAGGATGGCCGCCCGGACGGGGCTCCATGTGGTGCGGGTGGAACACCTGTTGAACCGCTTCGGGTCCCTGACGGAGGAACTGCTGGACCTGATCGCCGCCGATCCGGGACTGCGCGAGCCGGTGTCCGGGGCGGACGACTACCTGCGGGCGGAAATCGTGTACGCGGCCTCGCACGAGGGGGCGCGGCACCTGGACGACGTGCTGACGCGGCGGACGCGGATCTCGATCGAGACCTTCGACCGGGGGGCGCGTTCGGCGCGCGAATGTGCGGAGTTGATGGCTCCGGTGCTGGGGTGGGACGAGCAGCAGATCGAGAAGGAAGTGGAGCACTACGAGAAGCGGGTCCAGGCGGAACGGGAATCGCAGCGCCAGCCGGACGACCAGACGGCGGATGCGGCGCGGCTGGGGGCGCCCGACATCGTTCCGTTGTAACTCCGGAACCCGGGAAGGGGAACCGCGGACCCGGGGGGCCCGTCCGTTGCGGAGTGAGGAACAATGAGGGTTCTGCCGGGGCGGGTTACCGCGGGCCCCGGCCGCCGGGTCGCTCAGCCGCTGGGGCAGGCGGAGCAGCGGCAGGATCGCAGAGGGGACGCATGTCGAAGCCGGAGCACACCGAGTCACCTGCCGGGGCGCCTGCCGGTACGCCTGCGGCGACGCCTGACGGTGCGGAGCCGGCGGCCACGTCTGCGTCTGCGCCTGCGGCGAAGCCTGAGGACGCGAAGCCTGCCGGTACGCCTGCGGCGACGCCTGACGGTGCGGAGCCGGCGCCTGCGCCTGGGGCGAAGCCCCGGGGTGCGAAGTCGGCCGGGACGCCGGGGGCGAAGCCGGTGCCCGCGCCTGGGGCGGTGCCTGACGGTGCGAAGTCGGCGGCCACGTCTGCGTCTGCGCCTGCGGCGAAGCCTGAGGACGCGAAGCCTGCCGGGGCGCCTGGGGCGGTGCCTGACGGTGCGAAGTCGGCGGCCACGTCTGCGTCTGCGCCTGCGGCGAAGCCTGAGGACGCTAAGCCTGCCGGGGCGCCTGCAGCGGTGCCTGACGGTGCGAAGTCGGCGGCCACGTCTGCGTCTGCGCCTGGGGCGAAGCCCCGGGGTGCGAAGTCAACCGGGACGCCTGGGGCGAAGCCCGGGGGTGCGAAGTCGGCCGGGGTGCCTGCGGCGGAGCCCGAAGCTGCGAAGGCCGAAGCCGCGAAGCCCCGGTTGGGCAAGGCCGCTCCGGTGACTGCGGCGAAGCCCGGGCCGGAGGACGCGAAGCCGGAGGCGGGCAAGGCCGAGCCCGAGGACGCCCGGCCGGTGGCTGCGAAGCCGGAGCCGGGCAAGGTCGCGCCCGCGGCCAAGCCCGCCGACGCCGAGCCCGCGGCGCAGGATGCGAAGCCCGAGTTGCGCAAGGCCAAGGCCGCCGCGCCTGCGAAGCCGCTTGCCAAGGCGGGCGAAGGGGTCAATCCCGTCGTCGAGAAGGCCGATGCCATGGCGGCCGCCGTCAAGGCCGCTGCGGCGAAGGCGGCCGGGGGCGGGCAGGACAAGGGGCGGTTGCTGGCCGGGCGCTACCGGCTGGGGGCCGTGCTCGGCAAGGGCGGCATGGGCACCGTCTGGCGGGCCCAGGACGAGACCCTGGGCCGTACGGTCGCCGTCAAGGAGCTCCGCTTCAGCACCGGGGTCGACGAGGACGAGAAGCGCCGCCTCATCACCCGTACCCTCCGCGAGGCCAAGGCCATCGCCCGGATCCGCAGCGGCGGCGCCGTCACCGTCTACGACGTGGTCGACGAGGACGGCCGGCCGTGGATCGTCATGGAGCTCATCGAGGGCGCCTCGCTCGCCGAGTTCGTACGGGAGAACGGTCCGCTGACCCCCCGTCGCGCCGCCGAGGTCGGCCTCGCCGTGCTCGACGTGCTGCGCGCCGCCCACGGGCAGGGCATCCTGCACCGCGACGTCAAGCCCTCCAACGTGCTCATCGCCGGCAACGGCCGCGTCGTGCTCACCGACTTCGGCATCGCGCAGGTCGAGGGCGACCCCTCCGTCACCTCCACCGGCATGCTCGTCGGCGCCCCCTCCTACATCTCCCCCGAGCGCGCCCGCGGTCAGAAGCCCGGCCCGCCCGCCGACATGTGGTCGCTCGGCGGCCTGCTGTACGCCTCCGTCGAGGGAGTGCCCCCGTACGACAAGGGGTCCGCGCTCGCCACCCTCACCGCGGTGATGACCGAGCCCGTGGACCCGCCGAAGAACGCCGGCCCCTTGTCCGAGGTCATCTACGGACTGCTGGTCAAGGACCCCGCGCTGCGGCTCGACGACGCCCGGGCGCGGGCCCTGCTCACCGCCGTGGTCAACGCGCCCGAGCCGGTGCCGGCTCCCGTGGCGGCCCCGGCCGCCGCCGAGGAGACCCGGCAGATCTCCCTCGCGGACGCCAAGGCGGCCGCGGACAAGGCGTCCGCCGAGAAGGCCGCCGAGAAGGCGGCGAAGAAGGAACGCGAACGCCGTGAGCGCGAGCAGCGCGAACGCGCCCGCGCCGCGCTGAAGTCGGCCCGCAAGGCGGCCACCGCCGCGGCGGCCACGACGGCCGTCTCGTCCGCCGAGCCGCCGAAGGCCAAGCCGTCCCCCGTGGCGGCGCCGCTCACCGACGTCATGCCGCGCCGCACCATCGCGCTGGCCATAGCCGCCGTGGTCGTGGTGCTGGCCGTGGTCGGCTCGCTGATCGCCTACGCCATGAGCGACGACGACAAGGGCGCCAAGAACGAGGGCAAGGGCGGCGAGCCCACCCCGGCCGCCTCCGCCCCGCAGACCCCGGGCGGGAACAAGCAGGTCTCCCCGAAGCCCTCGGAGAACACCGGTGAGTCGGGCGGCAGCGCCGGTACCGGTACCGGTACCGGTACCACCACGGGTACGGGGGGCCAGCCGGGCCAGGGCCAGCAGACCCCGGCCGTGAGCCAGGGCCAGGGCGCCACCTCCGGCGGCGCCGGCGGTACGCTCCCGGCGGGATACGCCTTGGTGCAGGACTTCGGGTTCCACTTCACGATGGCGATGCCCGAGGGCTTCAAGCAGATAGACATAGCGGGCGACAACTCCGGCGGCATATACGCCCGTGAAACCGGTGGCTTCCCGCGGATCCAGGTCGACTACACCAACAAGCCGGGCGACGACGCGCGTCTCGCCTGGACCAAGGCGGCCCCCAGCGTGGCGGGCAGCAGCAAGGGATACCGGCAGATCCGGATCGACCTGGTGGACTACCGGGGTTATCCGACCGTCGCGGACTGGGAGTTCGAGCGGGAGCAGAAGGGGATCAAGGTCCGGGTGCTCAACCGGGGCTTCAAGCTGGATGCGACGCACGGCTACGCCATCATGATCAGCTGCGCCGCCGACCAGTGGGACGGCGCCGAGTGCACCCAGATGCGCAACACCGCCTTCGAGACCTTCCAGCCGCTCGGCTGACCCCGGGACGCGGGCGCCCTCGGCGACGTATCGTGTCAGCGGGGCCATGGGGGGCCCACGCACTCGGGGGAGGCGATGTGGAGGAGTACGCGGGTCGGATCCTGGCCGGCCGTTACCGTCTGCCGCTGCCCCCGTCCGACGCGTACGAGCTGGTCGAGACCCGGGCCTTCGACACGCGCACCGGGCAGGAAGTCCTGGTCCGGCAGGTGCCGTTGCCGGAGGTCGTGGACGCCGAGCTGCTGGACGGGCAGCGGCCCGTCCCGGCGGCGGCGCGCCGCTCGCCCGCGGACCTGCCGGCCGTGCGGCGCGCGATCGAGGCGGCGCAGGCGGCGGCCTCGATTCCGGACCACCCCCGGCTGGACCAGGTCTTCGACGTCTTCGCCGAGGGCGAATCGCTGTGGATAGTGAGCGAACTGGTCCCGGCCCGGCCGCTGGCCGCTCTGATCGCCGATGAACCGCTGAGCCCCTACAGGGCGGCTGAGGTGGCGTCGGACGTGCTGACCGCGCTGCGCGTGCTGCACGCGCACGGCTGGACGCACCGGAACATCACCGTCCGGACGGTGCTGGTGTGCGATGACGGCCGGGTCGTGCTGACGGGCCTGGCGGCCGGCGCGGCGGAAGAGGCCCTGTGCGGCTACGACCCCGTGCCGAACTCCGCCGACCCCGACGCCGCCGGCCGCCAGGCCCGTCAGCACGACCCGGCCGTCATCGCACACCAGCACCG
>NZ_JARAYQ010000361.1:0-6419 GCF_033794505.1 Streptomyces sp. MB09-01
GGCAGGCGGCGTGCAGGGGGTCCTCCACGTCCTCGGACCACCAGCCGTCGAGGGTGAGCACGTTCCCGTGGGGCAGACAGGCTCCGGACTCGCGGCGTACGAACTCCTCGCGGCCGAGCCGGGAGAGCTCCTCGACCGGGTGGTTCGACAACAGGAACTCCGCCCACCCGAGGTCCGCGGTGCGCGTCGAGCAGGGCGCGCTTCCCGGCGAGGAAGGCCTTGGGCAGGTCCTGGGCGGCGTACGCGTGATGGCCCTCCCGGCAACAGCAGCGGCCGTCGCCGCAGGGCTCGGCGGAGGGGTGGCGGCGGGCCAGGTCGTGCCACAGGTCCCAGGCCCGGCCGGCGAGCTCCTCCCCCGCGGCACGCGTCTCCTCCAGCGCCAGTAGCTCGCGCGGCCCGCCCGCGCACATGCCCGGGAGGGGCGTGACCGGAACCCCGTCGGGCCACGGGCCCTCGCGCACCAGCCGGGGGTCGGTCTCGCGACCGGGCTTGACCCGGAATCCCTCGCCCGCCTGGATCCCGCCCCGGATGCTGCAGCCTTCCCACAGGCCGAGTTCCCCTTCGGCCTCCCCCATTCGATCGAAGGGGGCCATGGCCTCGGCCACTGCCGCCCGGACCCAGTCCCGGGCGTGCCCGGGCAGGCACACCGTCATGCTCCATCCCGCCATGACGGTCACCGTCGCACCTCGTCCGGCGCTGACCAGCGAATATCCCGACCCGCACGATCATGGGAACATTTGTTCTATTCTCTCGGCAGAGCTAGCGAGGGAGGCGCACCATGCGCTGGGAGAACCTGACCGAGGGCACCGCGGGCCCGGCCGCGCTCTTCGGGGCCGACGCCGTCGTGACGCGGACCTTCGACACCCCCGAATTCCGCGGCATCACCTTCCACGAGGTACGTGCCCGGTCGATCGTCAACCGGGTGCCCGGCGCCTCGCGCATGCCGTTCGAATGGACCGTCAACCCCTACCGGGGCTGCAGCCACGCCTGTGTGTACTGCTTCGCCCGCAAGACGCACAGCTACCTCGACCTCGACACCGGACTCGGCTTCGACTCGCAGATCGTCGTCAAGACCAACGCCCCCGAGCTGCTGCGCCGCGAGCTCGGCTCGCCCCGCTGGAGCGGCGCGCACATCGCCATGGGCACCAACGTCGACTGCTACCAGAGGGCCGAGGGCCGCTACCGGCTGATGCCCGGCATCATCGAGGCGCTGCGCGACCACGCCAACCCCTTCTCGATCCTCACCAAGGGCACGCTGATCCTGCGCGACCTCCCGCTCCTTCGGGAGGCCGCCGGGCTCACCGAGGTCGGGATCTCCGTCTCCGTCGGCTTCACCGACACCTCGCTGTGGCGGACGGTCGAGCCCGGCACGCCCTCGCCCGCCGCCCGGCTGGGCGCCGTACGGACCCTCACGGACGCCGGCATCGAGTGCGGGGTGCTGATGGCCCCGGTGATCCCCTTCCTCGGGGACCGCCCGGAGCAGCTGCGGGCCACCGTCCGCGCCATCGCCGAGTCCGGGGCGACCTCCGTGACACCCCTGGTACTCCATCTGCGCCCCGGCGCCCGCGAGTGGTTCACGGCCTGGCTGGGCGAGCACCATCCGCACCTCGTGGAGCGGTACGAGCGGATGTACGCGGGCGGCTCGTACGCCCCCACCTGGTACCAGCGCCGGATCACCCGCCAAGTCCACGACCTCGCGGCCGAATTCGGCATCGGGCCGTCCCGGCGCGGCGAGGCCCGCCGGACGGCGCCCCCCGAGCGTCCGGCCGTAGAGGCCCCCGCCGAAGCCACCCAGCTCACCCTGCTGTGACCTCGGACGGCCCCTGAAGGCTCATCACATCGGGCCAATGAGCAGCCAAATCCCGCCCTCCAGGCATGGTTTCCGGGACGATTCCGCCCAGAACCCTCGGCTGGGAGGCCCCATGCTGCACCCCTTGAAGAAGCGCACCGCTGTCCTGCTGTCGCTGTCGATCGCCACGGTCGCCGCCGCCCTCGCGAGCCCGGTCACCGCGGCCCCCGCGGCCCCCGCGGCGAAGCAGGCCGCCGCACTGCGGTGGACCGGCTGCGCGACCCCGCGCTATCCCACCCTGCAGTGCGCCTCCCTCAAGGTCCCCCTCGACCACGCCCGGCCCGCCGGACGCCAGATCTCCCTCGCCCTGACCCGGGTCCCCCACACCGCCGCCACCTCCCAGGGCCCGCTGCTGGTCAACCCGGGCGGGCCGGGCGGCAGCGGCCGCAGCCTGGCCGGATTCATCGCCTCCGCCCTCCCCAAGGACGTGGCCGCGCAGTACGACGTGATCGGCTTCGACCCCCGGGGCGTCGGCAAGAGCGAGCCCGCCCTCGACTGCGGGCCCGGCCACTTCGCCCCCGTCCGGCCGGACTCCGTACCCCGCGACGCGGCGACCGAGCGGGCCAACCTGGAGCGGGTGCAGGCTTTCGCCGAGTCCTGCGGGACCAAGCACGCGGACGTGCTTCCGCACATCGGCACCGTGTCGGCGGCGCAGGACATCGAGCTGCTGCGCGCCGCACTCGGCGCGCAGCGGATCAGCTACTTCGGCTACTCGTACGGGACCTATCTGGGCGCGGTGTACGCCAAGCTCCACCCGGGCCGGGTGCACCGGCTCGTCCTGGACTCCGTGGTCGACCCGGGCGGGGTCTGGTACGAGGACAACCTGGCCCAGGACCGGGCCTTCGACGCCCGCCACAAGGCGTTCCTGGCCTGGGTGGCCGCGCACGACGCGACGTACGGGCTCGGCACCGACCCGGCGGCGGTCGAGGAGCGCTGGTACGCGATGCGCGGGGCGGTGCGGCAGACGCCGGCGGGCGGCAAGGTGGGTGCGGCCGAGCTGGAGGACACCTTCATGCCCGGCGGCTACTACAACGGCTACTGGCCGAACCTCGCCGAGGCCTTCGCGGCGTACGTCGTGAAGCAGGACCCGAAGCCGCTGGTGTCCGCGTACGAGCGGTTCGGTGCGGTGGAGCCCTCCGCGGGCAACGGCTACAGCGTCTACACGGCGGTGCAGTGCCGGGACTCGGCCTGGCCGAGGGACTGGAACCAGTGGCGCGCCGACATGTGGCGCACGCACGCCGAGGCGCCGTTCATGACCTGGAACAACGCCTGGTACAACGCCCCGTGCGCGTTCTGGCCGACGGAGGCGCTGCAGGCCCCGGACGTGACCAACGCGGATCTGCCGCCCGCGCTCCTCCTCCAGGCGACGGAGGACGCGGCGACCCCGTTCGGGGGTGCGCTCAGCATGCGGGACAAGCTGAAGGGCTCGGCGCTCGTGGTGGAGGAGGGCGGCGGCAACCACGGGATCGCGCTGAGCGGCAACAAGTGCCTGGACGAAAAGGTGTCGGCGTACCTGAGGACGGGGCAGGCCGCGGACGCCACCTGCCCCGCCCAGGCGGCCCCGAAGCCGGCCGCGGCGACCCGCGCGGTCCCGCCCTCGGCGGGCGGCGCGGCCCTGCACGGCCTGCTCGGCTTCCGGGGCTGAGCGGCCCGCCGGCCGGCCGGTGGGCCGGCCGGCGGCGGGCCCGTCAGGCGAGCGCGCGCAGTGCGGCCGTGGCCGCCACCGCGAGGCGGGGGTGGGACTGGGCGCGGGTGAGGAGCTCGCGGGCCCGGGGGTCGGCGAGGGCGCCGAGCCCCTCCACGCAGGCCAGGGCCACCCGCCAGTACGGGTCGTTCGGTGACAGCAGCCGGGACAGGGTGGTCAGCAGGGCCGGTACGGACTCGGGGGCGCGCAGGGCGGTGAGCAGCCGGACGGACTGGAGGGCGTAGGCCGTGCGCAGGCCGTTGGTGGCGAGGGCCGCCGCCGCGCGGGCGGTGCGCGGGTCGTCCAGTACGGCCAGTGCCTCGGCGGCGGCCGCGCAGCGGGGCGGGTCCCGGTGGTTGAGGAGCAGGACGAGGGATTCGAAGGCCCGGCGGTCGCCCGCGAGGCCCAGCCGGTACGCGGCCAGTTCGCGGGCCCACAGGGGCAGCCCGGCCGAGGTCAGGGAGGCCGCCAGGTCGTCGGGGCCGGCCGTGAGCAGCACCTCGTACTCGGGGGACTGCCCCGCCTCCGCCCGCAGGCGCTCCAGCACGTCGTTCACGCGGCCACCCTAGGCCGACGCGGGGGCCGCCACGCCGGGTTCCGGGAGATCGGCGGGGGCGCGTTGATCGATGATCGATGATCGGTACATTTGGGCGGTACAGGTCACATCTCCGTGCTCTGGCGCACCAGTTACCGGCGAGTTACTGTCCTAACAACAACACGTACGAGGGCGGCCTGGTGACGCAGCCGCCTCGTGCCGGTCGGTTCGATCATGCACGGTGTGACCCCGGGACAGGGTTCCACCGCTACCACCCTCCGGGCTGCCCTTCCCTCGGGGCACCCCCGCCGGGTTCCCTCCCCTGGGCCTCTGCCCGGGTCCCTCACCGCACGGCATTCCGTACGACCCTCCGCACGGCTTTCCGTTCGGCACCCGCGCGCTGTGCGCCGCGCGTCCCTCAGTCGTCACCCTCTTCCACTGGAGTCCCTCGATGGACCGTCAGTCCAGTCAGCCCAACCTCCAGACCATCGCCGTCGTCGGCCTCGGCACGATGGGCACCGGCATCGCCGAGGTCCTCGCCCGGGCGGGCCGCGAGGTCATCGGCATCGACGTCAGTGAGACCGCCGCCCGCCGGGCAGCGGCCGCCCTCGCGTCGGCCACCGCGCGCTCCGTCACCCGGGAGCGCCTCACCGAGCAGGAGCGGGCGGACGTGCTCGCCCGCTTCCGCACCTTCACCGACCTGGCCGCCGCCGCCGAGGCCGACCTCGTGATCGAGGTCGTGCCCGAGTCGTACGAGGTCAAGCAGCAGGTGTTCCGCGAGCTCGACGCGATCGTGCGCCCCGACACCATCCTGGCCACGGGCACGAACGCCCTCTCGGTGACCCGGCTGGCCGCCGAGTCCCAGCGCCCCGAGCGCGTGCTGGGCTTGCACTTCTTCAACCCGGCCCCCGCGATGAAGCTGGTCGAGGTCGTCTCCTGCGTCCTCACCGCCCCGCCGGCCGTGGAGGCGGTCACCGGGCTGGCCCGCGAGCTCGGCAAGGAGCCCGTCGCGGTCGGCGACCGGCCCGGTTTCGTCGCCGACGGCCTGCTCTTCGGCTACCTCAACCAGGCCGCCGCCATGTACGAGGCGAAGTACGCCTCCCGCGAGGACATCGACGCGGCGATGCGGCTCGGCTGCGGCCTGCCCATGGGCCCGCTCGCGCTGCTCGACCTGATCGGCGTGGACACCGCCCGCACCGTCCTGGAGGCCATGTACGCCTCCTCCGGCGACCGGCTGCACGCCCCGGCCCCGATCCTCGGGCAGCTCGCCGCCGCGGGCCTGACCGGGCAGAAGTCGGGCCGCGGCTTCTACACGTACGAGGCGGCCGGCAGCTCCACCGTCGTGCGCGACCTCCAGACCCCGCTGGACGGGTCCCTGCTCGGTGCGGGCCGTCCGGTCAGCTCGGTCGGCGTGGCCGGCTCCGGCACCATGGCGAGCGGCATCGCCCAGGTCTTCGCCCAGGCCGGGTACGACGTGGTGCTGGCCGCCCGCAGCCAGGAGAAGGCGGACGCGGCGAAGGCCGCCATCGGCAAGTCCTTGGGCCGTGCGGTGTCCAAGGGCCGGCTGACGCAGGAGGCCGCGGACCGGACCCTGGACCGGATCGCCCCGGCCGGTTCGCTGGACGCCTTCGCCGAGGTGGACCTGGCCGTCGAGGCCGTCGCCGAGGACCTGGCGGTCAAGCAGGAGCTGTTCGCCACCCTGGACAAGGTCTGCAAGCCGGGTGCGGTGCTGGCCACCACCACCTCCTCGCTGCCGGTGATCGCGGTGGCCCGCGTGACCTCGCGCCCGCAGGACGTGATCGGCATGCACTTCTTCAACCCGGCGCCGGCGATGAAGCTGGTCGAGGTGGTCCGGACCGTCCTGACCGCCGACGACGTGCACGCCACGGTCCGCGAGATCTGCGTGAAGGTGCGCAAGCACCCCGTGGACTGCGGGGACCGGGCCGGCTTCATCGTGAACGCGCTGCTGTTCCCGTACCTCAACAACGCGATCAAGATGGTCGAGCAGCACTACGCCGGCATCGACCAGATCGACGCGGCGATGAAGCTGGGCGGCGGCTACCCGATGGGGCCGTTCGAGCTCCTCGACGTGGTCGGCCTCGATGTCTCGCTGGCCATCGAGAAGGTCCTCCACAAGGAGTTCCGCGACCCCGGCCTGGCCCCGTCCCCGCTGCTGGAGCACCTGGTGGCGGCGGGCTGCCTGGGCCGGAAGACCGGCCGCGGTTTCCGTGAGTACGCCCGCCGGTAACCGGTCGGGCCACGAGCCGGATGCGTGGGGAGGGCTGCTCGGGTCCGCCGGACCCTCACGGCGGACTGACCCTCCCGAGCCCAGTGCGGGCTCTCCCCCGCAT
>NZ_JARAYQ010000362.1:0-6393 GCF_033794505.1 Streptomyces sp. MB09-01
TTGTCGTTGTCAGTGGCGCCGGCGCCGGCCCGGCCCGCCGTCGACCCACGGCCCGCGCCCCGGCCGGCACCGGCGCCACTGACAACGACAACGACACCGACACCGACATCGGCACCGGCGCCACCGCCACTGACACCGGCGCCGCGCCCGCTCGGCGAACACCGCCGGTGGCCCGGCTCCTTCGCGGACCGGCTGACCACCCCGCTCCCCGGCATCCGCGCCTTCGCCCGGCTCGCCCGGGAGGGTGCCTTCCGGCCCCGCCCCGACGGGCTGCACGGCATTCCCGACCTGCCGTACGAGCCCGCCCCGCTGCCCGCCGCGCCGCCCGGCACGGTCTCCGTCACCTGGGCCGGGCACGCCAGCTGGGTGCTGCGGACCGGCGGGCTGACGGTACTGACCGACCCCGTCTGGTCCCGGCGGATCCTCGGCACCCCGGCCCGGATGACCCCCGTCGGGGTGCGCTGGGAGGACCTGCCGCCGGTGGACGCGGTGGTGATCAGCCACAACCACTACGACCACCTCGACGCCCCCACGCTCAAGCGGCTGCCCCGGCACACGGCCCTCTTCGTCCCGGCCGGCCTGGCCGGCTGGTTCCGCCGCCGCGGCTTCACCCGGGTCACCGATCTCGACTGGTGGGAATCGGCCGAACTGGACGGCGTACGCTTCGAGTTCGTCCCCGCGCACCACTGGTCGAAGCGGTCCCTGATCGACACCTGCCGGTCCCTGTGGGGCGGCTGGATCCTCACCGACACCCGCAGCCCGACGCCGCGGAAGGTCTACTTCGCGGGCGACACCGGCTACGGCCACTGGTTCGGCGAGATCGGCCGCCGCCACCCCGGCATCGACCTCGCCCTCCTGCCGGTCGGCGCCTACGCCCCGCGCTGGTGGCTCAGCGACGTGCACGCCGACCCGGAGGAGGCCGTCCAGGCCTGCCTCGACCTCGGGGCACTGCGGATGGCGCCCATGCACTGGGCCACCTTCGTGCTCTCCGCCGAACCGGTCATGGAACCCCTGCACCGCACCCGGGCCGCCTGGTCCCGTGCCGGGCTGCCCCGCGACCACCTGTGGGACCTCCCGATCGGCGCCTCCCGCACGCTGCCCGACCAGGAGGACGTGGGAGATCGAGGGGCAGGCCGTGCATGCCCGGCCGTGGAGGGGGGATAAGGGATCCCGAAGCACCGGCCATCGGGAGGGGACGAACCACGATGAAACGCGTTGTGTCACTGATCAGTTCCACGGCTCTGGGCCTCGGCCTCGCGGTCGCGGGAGCCACCCCGGCCGCCGCCGATCCCTACGACTGCAGCACCTGGTACAAGTCCAGCACCACCGCCGCGGGAACGTGCACCAACGGAACCGGGGAGTTCCGTGTCTACACCCGGTGCGACCGGCCCCTCGCGAGGGACTACACGGTGTACGACCCGACATGGCGGCGCGTGGGCACCACGAGCACGGCGATCTGCCACAGCGGCGGCAAGCCGTACGGCGCGGGCATCCAGGTCCACTAGGAGGTGCTCGCCGGTCAGGACTGAGTGGGCCCCCTACTGGTGCCAGGCCTGGCCGCCCGTGTTGCGGATGAAGCGCTGCAGCACCTTGAGGGTGGTCAGGTACTCCTCGTCCGAGGTGCGGGCGTGCCGCTCGGCCCACAGCTCCCTCTGCAGGGCCGCCGCCTGCTCGAAGAACTCCCGTCCCTCGGAGGTGATCCCGAGGCGCCCCTCGGCGTCCTGCGTGATCCGGCCCCGGGCGATGGTCGTGTCGATCTCCTCGGCCACCACCGTCCCTCCCACGGCGAGGTAGCCCTGCAGGATCCCGGTGACCTCCTCGCGGGTCTTCACCGCCGCGGCCTGGGCCACCTGGGCCAGGACCCACCACTGCGGCTGGGTGGTGCCGATCCCGGCGAGCGCGCCGCGGGTGCGGGTGACGACCGCGTCGTAGGCGGCCCAGGCCCAGTAGCCGATGGGCTGCTGGACCAGTTCGGTGTCGTCGTGCGAGTACTCCATGGTGGATCCGCTCCGTTCGCCGTTCAAGATCGCCCGATGACGAAGAGCCTAGGAACTCAAGTGCACTTGATGTCCAGGGCCCGGCGTCGGCGATCCCTTAGCCCCTCGGCGAGCGCCGCCCTACGGCTTCTCCCGCCGGGCCCGCAGCCGGCGCCAGAGTGCCGGCCCCGCACTGATCAGCAGGGTCAGGCCCACCGCCAGGGCCACGCCCTTCCACGGCTCCGCGAAGAGCGAGCCGCCCAGGATGCCGATCAGGCCGTACGTCGCCGCCCAGGCCAGGCAGGCCGGGGCGTCGCCGCGGGCGAAACGGCGCAGCGGCATCTGCGCCAGCAGGCAGGCCAGCATCACCGGGATCCGGCCCGCCGGCACCAGCCGGGAGACCACCAGCACCATGACCCCGTGCTCGTCCAGCTTGGTCTGCGCCTGCTCCAGCCGCTCGGGCGTGGCCCGGCCGCGCAGCGCCGCCAGCCACCGCGAGCCGTTGCGCGACCGGACCCCGCGCTGCCCGAGCCAGTACAGCGCCAGGTCCCCGGTGAACGCGGCCAGCGCCGACACCGCGACCACCAGCAGCACCCCGAAAGGCGGCGACTGGTGATGGAACGCCACCACCGCCGCCGAACTCACCAGCGCGCCCGTCGGAATCACCGGGACCAGCGCGCCCGACGCGACCAGTACGAACAACGCCGGGTACCCCACCGCCTGCTGGGTGGTCTCCGGCGGCACCTGGCCGGCCGCCGCCGTGAGTTCGCGCCAGGTCACGGCAGCCGCACCCGCTCTCCGTGCCCGGGTACCCGTACGGCCACCTTCGGTGCCAGCTGCCGGGCGCGCCGCTCGAACTCCTCACCGGGCGCGTGGAATTCGTGCGGCCGCACCGCGTCCATCCCGACGGGCCAGTACGTCCCGTAGTGCACCGGCACCGCCGCCGCGGGTGCGAGCCGGGCCAGGGCCTGCGCCGCCCGCCCCGGATCCAGGTGGCCCGGGCCCAGGTACGGGCCCCAGCCGCCCACCGGCAGCAGGGCCACGTCCACCGGCCCGACCTCCTCGGCCATCGTGTCGAACAGCCCGGTGTCCCCGGCGAAGTAGGTCCGCGCCGCACCCTGGACCACGTACCCGAGCGCCGGCGCGAGGTGCGGCCCGAACGGCAGCCGCCGCCCGTCGTGCCGCGCGCTGACCGCCCGTACCCGTACGCCCTCCCGTACGGCGACCTCCTCGCCCGGCGCCACCTCCGTCACCCGCAGCCCGCGCAGCCCGGCGGCGCGCACCAGCCCCGGCACCGCCCGGCGCGCCCCGCGCGGCACCAGCAGCCGGGTGCCGGGCGCGAGCCGCTCCAACGACGGCAGGTGCAGATGATCGGCGTGCAGGTGCGACACCAGCACCACGTCCGCCACCGCCGCCTCGGGCGGGGGCACCGCCCCGCGCCGCCGCCGCAGGTGCGCCAGCCGCCGAGCGAACAGCGGGTCGGTCAGCAGCCGGACCCCGGAGTCCTCGACGGTGCACGTGGCATGGCCCCACCAGGTGATCTCCACCGGCACCGGCCTCCCTCCCTCGCACCTCGTCCACGAGCCTAGAGGCTGCCCCGCGGATCCGCCCGGAACCGGAACGTGCCGGGCCCCTCCTCTCCGGGGGCGGATCGGAGTAGGGTCCGGCGGCATGGAAGAGTTGCGCGTGGCCGCGATCGCCAGCCTGGCCCCGCTCGAAGACCTGGACGCCGACCCCTTCGCCGTGGACACCCGGGGCCAGCACGCCATGTGCGCGCGCTGGGCCGCCGACCGCGGCTACGTCGTGACGAAGCAGCTGCTCTTCTACGGGCTGCGCGCCGACCACTGCGGGCTCTGGTCCGACATCGACGCCGGGCAGGTCGACCTCTTCGTCGCCGCCAACCACCGGGTGCTGGCCCGCGCACTGCGCTCCGTCGAGGAGTTCACCGCCGAGTGCGAGCGGCGCGGCGTACGGCTGGAGACCGCCGGGGGCGACGAGCCGCAGTACACCTCCGCGATGAAGGCCGAGGTGCACCGCCGGCTGTCCATGCCGACCGCCGGCTACGACGGCACCTGACCGGCCTCCGCCGGCCGGCCCCCTCCGTTCACCGGTGCGCCCTCCGTGTCGCCCGGCCAGCCGTGCCCGGCTGTGCGAGCCTGGAAGGCGGGACGGGGCTCGCGGGAGGTGGCGGCGTGTGGCGGGGACGGTGGCGGACCACGGGCAGCGCCCTGGTGCGGGTGGTCCTCGTCTGGGCGGTGTCCACGCTCACCATGCTCGCCCTGGCCGGGATCCTGCCGGACTTCCGGCTCCAGTCCTACGACGGTGACAGCATCACGCAGATCGGGCTGACCGCGGCCTGGGGCGCAGGGGCCTTCGGTCTGCTGAGCGCGGTCGTCTGGCCCGTGCTCGTACGCGCCCTGCTGCTGGTGCCCGCCCTCGTCCTCGGGCTGCTCGTCTTCTTCCTGAACGGCTCGCTCCTGCTCATAGCGCTCAGCCTGATCCCCGCCTGGCGGGGCGAGGCGGCCCCCGAGACCGCGGTGGTCGTGGCCGCCGTGATGTCCGCGGTGGCATCCGCGACCTCCACCGCACTCGCGGTGCGCGACGACGAGGCGTACCGGCGCCGCCTCTACCGGCTCGCCGACCGCCGGCGCCGCAGGCAGCGCGGCGCGGGCGCGCCCGGCGCCGGAAAAGTCGCGCCCGGCCTGGTCTTCGTCCAGCTCGACGGCGTCGGGTACGAGGTGCTGCGCAGCGCGTGCGGCAGCGGGCTGATGCCCACCGTCGCCGACTGGCTGGAGCGCAGCCACCGGATCACGCCCTGGCACACGGACTGGTCGAGCCAGACCGGCGCCAGCCAGCTAGGCATCCTGCACGGCTCCAACTTCGACGTTCCCGCCTTTCGCTGGTACGAGAAGGACACCGGCGAGGTGATGGTCTGCAACCGGCCCAGCAGCGCCGCCGAGCTGCAGCGGCGGGCCGTCGCGCGCACCGGGGACGGCGGACTGCTCACGCTGGACGGGGCCAGCCGGGGCAACCTGTTCAGCGGGGGCGCCGACCAACTGGCGCTCGTGCTCTCGGTCTCGGCCCGGCGGGGCCGGGCGAACCGGTCCCGCGCCGGCTACTTCGCGTACTTCTCCGATCCGGCCAACGCCGTCCGCACGGCCGTGTCCTTCGTCGCCGAGGTGGTCCGGGAGATCGGCCAGTCGCTGCGGGCGCGGATCCGCGGGGACCGGCCGCGGGTGGCGCGCGGCGGGCTGTACCCGCTGATCCGGGCCTTCGCGACCGTGGTCGAACGGGACGTGGTGGTCGCGGCGGTGATCGGCGACATGCTCGCCGGCCGCGCCGCTGTCTACGCCGACCTGGTCGCCTACGACGAGGTCGCGCACCATTCGGGTCCGCGCGGCCGCGACACCGACAACGTGCTGGCCCGCCTCGACCGGAGCCTCGCGCTGATCGCCAGGGTCGCCGAGCACGCCCCGCGGGAGTACCGGATCGTGCTGCTCTCGGACCACGGCCAGAGCCCGGGCGAGACCTTCCTGAGCCGCTACGGACTGACCCTGAAGGACCTCGTCCGGGCGGGCTGCGGGCTGCCGGTCTCCCGCCGGGCCGGCCGCACCCACAGCGGGGCCGAGGCCCGGGCGGCCGTGCTCGCGGCCCTGCACCGCCCGGTGGAAGAGGGGGAGGAGGCCCGTCCCGGACCGGGCTCCGACCCGGTGGTTCTCGCCTCGGGCAACCTCGCCCTGATCTCCTTCCCGGACGTCCCCGGCCGGGCCTCGCGCGAGCGCGTCGAACGCGCGCACCCCGCCCTGCTGGCGACGCTGGCGAACCACCCGGGCGTGGGCTTCCTGCTGGTCGACGGGGTGCTGCTGGGCCCGGGCGGGGCGGTGGCCCGCCTCGACGTGCCCGGCGAGGCGGAGGAGCTGCTGGCCCCCTTCGGCCCCGGCGCGGCGCAGGCCGTCCGCCGGACCGACGCCTTCCCGCACGTGGCCGACATCATGGTGAACTCGGCCTACGACCCGGACACGGGCGCGGTGCACGCCTTCGAGGAGCAGATCGGCTCGCACGGCGGGCTGGGCGGGGAGCAGGGGCACCCGTTCCTGATGTGGCCCACGGGACTGTCGGACCCGGGGGAGGAACCGGTGGGCGCGGAGGCGGTGCACGGCGTACTGCGGCGCTGGCTCCGGGAGGCGGACGGCCCGCAGGTCCCGCTCGGCCTGCGGCCGGGGGCGGTGGAAGATCCGCGGCCGGCAGCGGCCAACAGCGGAATCCTTCCTTCCGTCGAGGTGCCCGCACCGGACGAAACGCGCTGATTTGGTACCGCCCGGGCGGTGGCCGAGCATGTGTCGACCTGCCCAGCATGTGAGACACCCAGAGGCGCACCACCGATGACCAGCACCATCACCACCGCGGCCCCGGCCCC
>NZ_JARAYQ010000363.1:0-6346 GCF_033794505.1 Streptomyces sp. MB09-01
CGAATCCGTCGGCATCACGGCAAACGAACCGGGCATCGCCGTCACCGACAGCAGCACCGCGGCCGTGGACGCACTCACGACGGCGCTGGCCGAGCACCGTGCCTGGGACAGGTTCCCGCCTGCCGTCTGACCTCGGCTGGACGCCGAGAAACGGACAAACGAGCCCACCGCAACCTGGCGGCGGTGGGCCCGTCCGTGACCCGAAGCGGTTCCAGGAGCAGTCTCAGGCGGGACATCGCCTGGTGACGGACCTGGTTCTCGCCCCCGTGCCTCTTGCCGTGCTGACGTCGGCGAGCGATCGTGGGCCGGTGCCAGGACAGGGGAAGAGGAAGCGGCGGCAAGAGGCCGAGAGGCAGCGGCTGGCTGCTGGCACTGCGCCGGACGCGGGGCAGTGGGAGGTGGTCCTTGAGACAAGGGACCAGGCGGAGTTGCGCGCGCACTTGCGCCGTCTGCGGGAGGCGCGGATCGACGAATCGCTGATCAGGATCGACACGCTGTGTCGACGCCCGGTGGAGCAGAGCACCCATCGGCTGAGCCGGTTCGTGGCAGACACGGCTGCGCGGGCGGGACCGCGAGCTCTCTGAGCCCTTGTTGCCCACGGTGGACGGGCATGGTCGTCCGTGGCCTGGCCATCGTCAGGTGTGCAGGCGGCTGTTGGCGCCGTCGTGGCCGTCGGCCTGCTCATCGTCGAACCAGTAGTCGCCGGCGGCGAGGTAGCGGAACGAGTGCTTGCTGTGCGCGGGAAGGGAGACGCGGGCTGCGCGGGTGCCGTCACCGCGTGCTTCAAGGGGGTGGGCGGCGGGGTTCCAGTGGTTGAAGTCCCCGACCACGCTCACCGGCCCCTCCGGCGCGTTCTCCGGGAGGACGAAGGTGACCTGGGTACGGCCCTTGAGCCGCTTGCGTTCCAGCACGAAGATCTCCAGCTGTTGAAGGGGTCGGGGAACGGGGTCCGTGCATCCTCGCGAGCCCGTGAGCCGGCTCCGGCCGCATGGGCCGCCGCCGTGTGTGTGCCGGTCACCCGGCCGGCCTCACCCCAGGGCCGTAGGGGGCTGGACGCGAGGGGTTGGGTGCGGGGCCCGGCCGGGGTGGCTTCTTCGACCGGCCGGGCCCCGCGTGTGGGGACATCTCGTCGCCTTGCCACCGTGACACGCCGGAGCCCGGGCTGCCCGCTGTGAGGCTGGAGGCGTAGTCCGATCGGGGGACCCTGCCGTAGGCCGCCGACCCGCGGTCGCGGAACAAGCCGGGATGTGCTCCACGCCGTCAGAGCAGGTTCCGGATTCCCGGCTCCGCACCGTCCTCCATGGCCTCCGCTCCGGATCCGTGCCGGCCGACGGGCAGTACGGGACGGCCTCGCGCGTCCTCCATCGCGAAGGCGGTGCCGGCGTACAGAGCCAGGACGGTGAGCGCCAGGCCGACCGCACCCGCTGCGTCCTCCCAGGCCGGTGCCCAGGTGAGCTGATGGGTTCCTGCCAGAGCCAGGCGCAGGGCCACGCAGCCGATGACGACAGCCGCCGCGAGCTTGCTGTCGCCCGCAGCCGCGAGGGGGGCGAGCAGGACCACAGCCGCAATCAGGAGGAACAGCCCAGCGGGGTCATGGAGGTGCCTCTCCCGCCCCCGCGTCGTGCCGCGCGTCCGGGGCGGGCACCGGCGTCGAGGCGGTGGTCGTGGGTGCCGGTGCCGGGCCGGAGAGTTGGGCCGCCAGGGTGATGCGGGCAGCACCCGTCTTGAACAGGGGCTGCTTGGAGGCCGGGTCCCAGGCGGTGGGGGTGAGTTCGTTCGCGGCCCGGTGGTGGCCGGTTCCCTCGGGGGCGTCCCAGTAGCCGTAGTGGAACGGCAGGAAGAGGACGCCCTCCCGGATGCCGGTGATGCGCGCCCTGGCCCGGACGGCTCCTCGCCGGGTGGAGAGCAGCCGTCCGGCCTGGCCGAGGAGGCCGGCTGCGGCGCGGATCTGCTCGGCGGGGATCCCGGTGGCCTCGGCGGCGGCGTCGGCCGGAAAGCCGGCCACCTGACGGGCGAGGCGGTCGAAGCCGGTCACGTGCGCCTCGATGTAGGCGGGATCGATCCAGCCGCCGGCGATCACCTCGTGCAGCAGGCCGTTCATCAGGGCGAGGTTGGTGCCGGGCCTCGGCTGGAGGTGGATCGTGGCGGCCTCGGACACCGGGCGCGGGCGGGGATCGACGCACAGCAGGACGGGCGGCTCCGGACCGGCGAGACGGTCCAGGATCCGGCTCCAGAGCACGCCCTGGGTCTCCGCCATGTTGTGCCCGAAGAGGCCGATGGTGTCGGCGTGGTCGATGTCGCCGTACGAACCGGGCTGGCCGTCGCAGCCGAAGGACTCCTTGAGGGCCTCGCCGGCGGTGGCCGTGCAGAGCCTGGTGTTCCCGTCGAGGTGCTTGGTGCCCAGACCGCTGCGGGCGATGACCGCCAGCGCGTAGTACTTCTCCAGGAACAGCTGGCCGCTGGTGTAGAAGCCGATCGAGGAGGGGCCGGGGCCGTCGAGGAGCGCGCGGGTGCGGTCGGTGATCCGGGTCATCGCGGTGTCCCAGTCGGCCTCCCGCTGGACGCCGTCCTCCCGGATCAGCGGCCGGGTCAGGCGGTCAGGCGAGGCGATCGCCTGCCAGCCCTAGAGGTCCTTGGGGTCGAGGCGGCCGCGGTTGACCCGGTCGCGGGCCGTCCCCCCGGACACCGACGAGCCGGCCGTCCCCCGCACCGCCAGCTCCATCGCATCGCCGTTGGAGTGAAGGTTCGAGGCCGTCGGAACCCACCGGTCCACACGGACGGCGCCGTCGCCGGCGCCCTCCCCGTCGGGGTCTGCGGCGAGGTACGCGGCGACGCGTACGGGCCAGGGCGCGCCACGGCCGCAGGGGGGCCGCAGGCCCCACGGCTCGGCGATTCGGTCGGCTGCCGGGCGGGATTCCTTCGCCATGATCTGCGCCTGCCCCCTTCCGGTACGCACATGCCTACGGGGGCGGGAGCCCGTTCCCTTTCGGAGCGGGCCGTGCGCCGCGCGAGGGATGCGGGACGTACTCCCGGGCCGAGTGTGGGGCGGGGAGCCTGCTCACTCCGGCCGGAGCCAGGACCGAGGAGGTCCTGGTAGCGGAGGCGTGCCGTTCTCGTCGGCCCCGTAGCGGCGGGCGCAGCGGCTCATCCCGCGTTCACGAGCCCAACCGGGGCCCGGCCGCCGGCCGGAGGGGGCCACCGGGCACAGGCGCCGGGGCCGTCCCTTCGAGTTCTGCCGCGAAGACCTCGGCCGCGCGACGCCGGCGCAGGCCGTCCAACATGAGGGCCTGGTTGTCCGCACGGGCGAGGAGGCGGTCGAGGTCGGGGGCATCGAGGCGTCCGTCGGTCGCGGCGAGTTCGCGCAGTGCCCGCCAGCACGCGGCCTTGCCCTCGACGCCCAGGAGCATCGTCTCGAGTTCGACCACATCGCTGAGCGGGGAGCGGCGGACGAGGTTCCCGTTCGGCTTGAGCCGCCCCGCCGTCTCGCCGATCCGGCCCACGACCTCGTGTACGCGTCGTACGGGGACGTGGACGTCGCGCATGACGCGGCGCAGGCTCCGCTGGTCCTCCTTGATCTGCTTCGCCAGCTCTGCGAGCCCCGGGCCTCCGTCCGTGCTGCGGTGCCGTTTGGCGATCCGCCGGGCGAGACGTACGCCGGCACTCGAGCCGGTGAGGTGATCGTTCAGGTACACGGTGAGGAATGACGGCCCCGGTTCTGCCGGGGAATTGATGTGGCGCATGGGCGAACGCTCCGATCGGGGACATCCGGTGCCGGGTGGCCGGTGCCGATGGCCGGCGCCTGCACGGGCCGGAGGAACGCGGGCACGGTCGGTCATCCGCCGAGGGCGGGCAGCACCTTCTCGCGGTAGGCGGCGAAGAAGGCCTCTTGACCGGGGCCGATCTGCCCGATGTACACCTCCTCGAAGCCCGCGTCCACGTAGGCGCGCACGGCGGCCACGTGCTCCTCGACGTCGTCGCCGCAGGGGACGTTCTCCGACACCTGCTCGCGGGTGACGAGTTGGCTCGCCTGTTCGAAGTGGGCCGGTGTCGGGAGGATCTGGGCCAGCTCACCGGGGAGGTGTTCCGTGGGCCACAGGCGGTGCGCGGTGCCCACGGCCCTGTCCCGGTCCGTGTCCCAGCACACCTTGAGACCGCCGATCACCGGTTTTCCCCCACCGCCGGCGTCCCGGAAACGACCGATGGCCTCATGGTCGGGGCCCATGGTGACGAACCCGTCGCCGATGCGGCCGGCCAGTTCTGCGGCCTTGGGGCCGAAGCCGGAGACGTGGACGGGCAGTCGGCCGTGCGGGGCGGTGTAGAGGCGGGCGTTGTCGACCGTGTAGTGCGTGCCGCGGTGGCTGATCTGGCGGCCCGTGAAGAGCTTGCGCATCACCTCGACCGCTTCCTCCAGCATGTCGGCACGCTCGTCGAAGGAGGGCCAGCGGTCGCCGAGGATGTGTTCGTTGAGTGCTTCGCCGGTACCCACGCCGAGGGCGAAACGTCCCTCCAGCAGTCGGCTCGACGTGGCGGCGGCCTGGGCCGTCACGGCCGGGTGCATGCGCACGGTGGGGCAGGTGACGAGGGTGGTCACCGGCAGGTCCACGGTCTGGGACAGGGCTCCGATCATCGACCAGACCAGCGGGCTGTTGCCCTGCGCGTCGTTCCAGGGATGGAAGTGGTCGGAGATGGCCAGGCGGGTGAAGCCGGCATCCGCGGCCCGGCGGGCCTGCTCCAGCAACTGGCCCGGGGTGAATTCCTCGCAGGAGAGGAAGTAGCCGAACGACGTCATGGATCTCTTACCTCCACGGGGAGGGGACGGACGGACCCCCGGTCGGCGCGTGCCCCTGGCTCGGCGGGACAAACATCGCAGCGGTCGGGCCACCGCCCGAAAGGCGCCTCGGTGGGACAGGCGCGTCGTATCACGGGGTGAAGAGGACCTTGACGGCGCCGTCGCGCTTCTTCTGGAACATCTCGTACGCGTCCGGAGCCTCTTCGAGCGGCAGCCGGTGCGTGGCGAAACCGTCCACGCCGAGCGGATCTGCGTCGGTGAGGAGCGGCAGGATGTCGTCGACCCAGCGCCGTACGTTGGCCTGGCCCATGCGCAGCGTGAGCTGCTTGTCGAACATGGTCAGGACGGGCATGGGATCGGCCGCGCCGCCGTACACCCCTGCCACGGAGACGGTGCCGCCGCGGCGGACGAGGTCGATCGCGGTGTGGAGCGCGGAGAGCCGGTCGACGCCGGCGTGTTTCATCATGGCCGCGGCGAGGGCGTCCGGCAGGAGGGTCGTCACGCCCTGCGCGGCGGCGGCGACGCGGCTCCCGTGGGCTTCCATCCCCACGGCGTCGATGACGGCGTCGGGGCCCCGGCCGGCGGTGAGGTCGCGGACGGCGTCCGCCAGGTCCTCGGTGCTCTGCCGGACGTCCAGGGTGTGGACACCGCGTCGACGGGCCCGGTCCAGGCGTTCCGGAACGAGGTCGATCCCGATGACCGTACCCGCGCCCTGGTGGGCGGCTATGCGGCAGCTCATGTCACCGATCGGCCCGAGGCCCAGCACGGCCACGCTGCCGTCCTGGGGTATGTCCGCGTACTGGACCGCCTGCCAGGCCGTGGGCAGGACGTCCGAAAGGTAGACGAAGCGTTCGTCGGGCGGCCCGTCCGGGACCGGGACCGGGAGGGCGTTGCCGAACGGGACGCGCAGATATTGGGCCTGGCCGCCCGGCACCTGGCCGTAGAGCTTCGTGTAGCCGAAGAGCGAGGCTCCGGTGCCGTGCTCGTGGACCTGCGTCGTCTCGCACTGGGACTGGAGCCCGCGGATGCACATGTAGCACCGCCCGCAGGAGATGTTGAAGGGGATGACCACCCGGTCCCCGGGCTTCACGGAGGTGACCTCGGGTCCGACCTCCACGACGATGCCCATGGGCTCGTGACCCAGGATGTCGCCGACGTCGAGGAAGGGTCCGAGCACTTCGTAGAGGTGCAGGTCGGAACCGCACAGGCCGGTCGTCGTGATCTTGACGATGACGTCGTCACCTGCGCGGATGGCGGGGTCGGGGACGGTGTCGACGCGCACGTCCCGCTTGCCGTGCCATGTGAGTGCCCTCATGGTGCCTCCTTGCCGACTGTCCTGGTTCGCGTGCCGGTCCGTACTGCGCCGTGTCCCCTACGGTGCGCGTGCCCGCAGCCTTGCCGACGAACCCGAATGGCGGCCTTTTCCTCTTTTCTGCTTGTTTGGCCGCTGCTGCTCCGAGCGACCGCGTAGACGCCGTGACCTCCGGGCTCGGACGTGGGCTCCGACGCTGTTCCGCGGTCGTTTCCGCGAGGGGGGATGAGCGGGGGAGTGGAGGG
>NZ_JARAYQ010000364.1:0-6344 GCF_033794505.1 Streptomyces sp. MB09-01
AAGGCGAAGCGGATCAAGGGCCTTGGCGGGATGCAGTCCTTCGCCGGCCTTCTCAACGGCGGCCTCGTCCTGATTGCCCCCACCGCCGCCTCGGCCGCCGCATCCCCATGCCCACCGGCAGCGCCGCCGCCACCGAACAGGGCCTGCGCGCAGCCCAGCACCCCACCGGCTTCGACCTCCTCGACGCCGCCCTGCGCACCCTGGCTCTCAACCTCGCCGCGGCGGAGCGCGACCTGCCGGTGGTCACCGCCGTCGTCCTGCACGAGCAGAAGGTCGAACTCCACCTCGACCAGGACACCCCACCGATGAAGCCCTTCTCGGGCACCGCCGGCCGCACCGACCTGTGGACCTGCGCGGCCTCCAGCCCCGACCTCGCCGACCACGACGACCTCCAGGGCGCCGACGCGCCCTACCCGGCCCTGGTCTCCCTGGGCTGGGACGGCGCCGGCCGCCTGGTCCTCGTCGACCTGGAGTACGTCGGCGTCCTCCACCTGGACGGCGACGCCGACCACGCACGCCACGTCCTCCAAGCCATCGCCGTCG
The DNA here is from genome assembly GCF_033794505.1 of Streptomyces sp. MB09-01. Classification (NCBI taxonomy): domain Bacteria; kingdom Bacillati; phylum Actinomycetota; class Actinomycetes; order Kitasatosporales; family Streptomycetaceae; genus Streptomyces; species Streptomyces sp. MB09-01. The sequence goes on from NZ_JARAYQ010000364.1 coordinate 544, forward strand.
AGCTCGCCAGCACACCCCTGCCCGGCCATCTGGAGATCACCGCGCTCGCCGACACCGCACCCGGGCTCGACGACGCGGCACCCGAACGCGTCGCCCTCACCGACACCCTCGCCGACGCGTTCGCCGACCTGACCAGCCACACCGCCGACCAACGCCGCGCCCTGGCCGTACTCGGCGCACCCACCCTCCGCACGGCCCGCCTCCACGAAGACGCCGGCGGCTCCTGGACGCCCCACATCCTCCTCGCCGCCGAGCTCCCCGAAGGGGCCCAGACCGAGGCGCTATTCGACCTGATCACAGCCCAGCCGCGCGTCGCCGGCGCGGTCGTCACGGCCGGCGAGACCGCCGACCTGGCCCCGCAGGACGGCTGGACCCTGCACTGCGCAGGACCGGACGAGACCATCGTCCTGCCCGGCTCCGGCCTGCCCATCAAGCTCCAGGGCCTGACCGACCCCCACTTCGCCGACGCGATCGAGCTGCTCACCCTGTCCGCCGCCGACACCGACGTACCTGCTCGCGACGAGTGGCTCGACGGCCTCCTCGACGCCGACGAGCAGGCGGAAGAGGACCAGGCTGAGCAAGACCAGGAGGACGTGAGCGAGGACGACCCGTCGGACGACGCTGAGGATGTCGGCGACGGCGAAGCCACGCAGCCGGAGGCCGGCGCCGACGAGGACGGCATGCCGGACGAGTACGCCGACATCGAGCGGGAGCAGCTGGAGACCGCGCACCAGGCCCAGGCCGACACCCCCACCGACGAGACGGATGAGACGGACGAGGCGCCCGTCGCGCCCGCCGCCCACGTGGCTGAGGCACCCGACGGTGACGCCGAGCACGACACCGGTGGTCCCACAATCGCTGACCTCTTCAATTCGCCGGCCGCTCCCGGTTTGGCTCCGGCAACTGCTGCGCCTGAAGCAGCCCCCGCGCTGACCAAGCCAGCAGCCGCCCCGGCCGCAGAAGTCCCTGTGGCCGAGGCCCCCGTCCCGGTGCCCGTCCCGACTCTTGCGGCTGACGATGCCGACGACACCGCGGTCACCGCGCCGACGGTGCTCTTGCTCGGGCGGGTGGTCATCGAGGGCGCCGCAGGCCGGATCGACTCCAACCGGCAGAGCTCCGCAGTCGAACTCGTCTCCTACCTCGCGCTCAACCCGGGCGCCGACCACCACGCCATCGACGACGCCCTCTGGCCCGGCCGCCTGGTCAACAAGCAGATGCGCAACGCCGTCATCAGCCGCACCCGCTCCTGGCTCGGCAAGGACGCCGACGGCGAGGCGTACTTCCCGCGGGTCCAGGACACCGGCGACAGCCGCTACCGCCTCGCCCAGGCTGTCACCTGCGACTGGAAGGCCTTCCAGAACTTCGCCCGCACCGGGCTCGCCCGCCACGACGAGGACGGTGAGCTCGCCCTGCGCCGGGCCCTGGCGCTGGTGCGCGGCCGGCCCTTCGCCGCGATGGACCCCCAGCGCTACGCCTGGGCCGAGCCGGCAATCCAGGAGATGGTGTCGGCCATCGCCGACGTCGCCTACGAGCTGTCCACCCGCCGCCGCGAAGCCGCCGACTATGCCGGCGCGCTCTGGGCCGCGCACCAGGGCCTCCTCGCCGCTGAAGAGAACGAGATGTTGCACCGGCAAGTCTTCCTGGCGCACCACACCGCCGGAGACATGGACGCCCTCCGTGAAGCAGCAGCGCGGCTAGCCCGAATCAACGAAGGCCTCGGCGGGGGAGTGGACATGGAGGCCGAGACCGCACAACTGCTGAGCACTCTGCTGCCGAAGACCATCATCAGGCGCTGACAGCAGCCAGACGGGGGCATCGCCATACAGACAAGGCCCGGATTCCCCCCTCTGCGGGGGTGGAATCCGGGCCCTGATTGTTCACCTGAGCGGACCGCGCGGCTCGTCCTGGACGTACGGCTGATCCCCGGGCGCGCGGGGCGGGCTCCATCTGCACGCCCATCGAGCGGGCGCCCTTGGGGCGATCCCCGGGCGCCCGGGACGGACATGGTTCAGCATCTTCGGGTTCCTTCGTGATGGGGGCGATTCCCGGGCGCGCGGGGCGGACGAGCTGGCACGGGTCACCTTCGGACATGGCGGAGGGCGATCCCCGGGCGCGCGGGGCGGACATCGGGAAGTCGGTCGTCTGGCTGCTGTCCCAGGGCGATCCCCGGGCGCACGGGGCGGACGCCACCTCGACAGCGGGGTTGTAGGACTGATCACGGGCGATCCCCGGGCGCACCCTTTCCGACCTGCAGCAATTCTGGCGACAGGGTCCATTCTCATTCAGTCGAGGACGCGGGGCGGGTTTGCAGCCTCACGCCGACCTGTGGCTCCGGCTAGGAGTCCGGGAAGGCGCGGAGCGGACTTCTCCAGGTGCCGATACTCACGGCCGCCGGACGGCTGATCCCCGGGCGCGCGGGTCGGACGGCGGGCTCCACAGCACCTTCAAGTGGACGTCGGGTTGATCCCCGGGCGCGCGGGGCGGACTCCCGCCGTTTGATGGCGGCGGCCAGGCCGTCGGGCTGATTCCCGGGCGCGCGGGGCGGACATCGACGCCGCGATGCCCGGCCGCGTACCCACCAGGCGATCCCCGGGCGCGCGGGGCGGACGCCGCGAGAGCGGTGGCCGTCTCGGCGGCGAGGGGGCGATCCCCGGGCGCGCGGGGCGGACGCTGGAGGGTTGCTTGCTGAGGCGGACTAGGGGGCTGATCCCCGGGCGCGCGGGCGGATATTTCGGCCCTGGTGCTCATGGCGTACAACCTGGGCTGATCCCCGAGCGCGGGGTGGACAACGGGTATGACCTGTACCGCGCAAACAAGTGGGGCTAATCCCTGGGCGGGCGGGGCGGACGTGGTGCCGATGATCGTCGGCACGGTCCTCTCGGGCTGATCCCCGGGCGCGCGGGGCGGACGTTCTCTACGGCGGCAACGTCATTGCTGAGGACAGGCTGCGCCACGCCCGTGGACCCGGACACCTCTCCGGCCGGCTGATCCCCGGGCGCGCGGGGCGGACCCGGACACGAGGCGGCCCACCAGGCGGCCGGCCGGCTGATTCCCGGGCGCGCGGGGCGGACCCTCCCCGACCTGCGGAAATTCTGGCAACAGGGTCCATTCTCATTCACTCGGGTACGCGGGGCGGGCGGGCAGTCTCACGCCGACCTGTGGCTCCGGTCTGGGACTCCCGGATCGCGCGCAGCGGGCTTCTCCAGGCGCCGATACTCACTGCCGCCGGAGGGCTGATTCCCGGGCGTGCAGGGCGGACGACATGTGGATGCCCTGCATGGCGCCCTCGTCGGGCTGATCCCCGGGCGCGCGGGGCAGACAGGTCGCCCAGGACGGTCGGGCTGGCGGCGGCCAGCTGATCCCCGGGCGCGCGGGGCGGACGTCTCCCAGGTCCATCCCAAGCAATGCGTGCTGTGGCTGATCCCCCGGCGCGCGGCGGACCCGAGCCTGACCCGCGCCTGGTGCGACCTGCCAGGCTGATTCCCGGGCCTGCGGGGCGGACGGTTCTCCGATGGAGATCGGGCCGCGGCTGTAGGGCTGCTCTCCGGGCGCGCGGGGCGGACAACGCCTTGACCAGCTTCGAGACGCTGCCCTTGGGCTGATCCCCGGACGCGCGGGGCGGACTCCAGTACCAAGCAAACCGCTGGCCTGTACCCGGGGCGATCCCCGGGTACAGGCCCGCGGGGCGGATGGTGCGTAGCCCATCGGGTCGCAGGGGTCGTTCGGCTGATCCCCGGGCGCGGGAGGCGGACGGCACGCAGAACGTGATCGTCGGGTTCATGATCGGGCGATCCCCGGGCGCGCGGGGAGGACGAGAACGGAGTCGATCTTGCCGCCAATCAACGACTGATCACCGTTCTTGAGAGTGCGGTGCGGACATCGAGAACCCAGTTAATGGCGGCGGCAGCTGAGGCCGATTCCCGGACGTGAGGGCCGGACATCGGGACACCGGGCTCGTGTTGATGATGATCTTTCACTGAGGCTGATCCCGGCGTGCCGGGCGGATTCTAAGTGACCTGCGGTGATGCCTGTTGGCCGTCCACCGCTTGCCCTTGCGGAGGGCAGTGTGAGTCATTCGGTGCTCAGCTGGTTGAGCCGGTGCATGAGCGTCTCGCATTTTGATCTTGCTTCGTGTGGTCCTTGGAGGCGTTGGTTGCGGTAGGTGCGGTGCCGGGCTGACCAGAGGCCGGCCCAGTGGGCGACTGGCCGCATGGCGTCTGCCCACTCGGTGGAGGAGCGCCAAAGCCTGCCGCTGATGCGGACGAGTTCGTGTTGGAGTACCTGTTGGGTGAAGGGCAGGTTGTAGGTGACGCAGCGGCGTCCCTGGAGGGTGTCGGTGAGGTGGGGGAGGACGTCGCCGAAGGCGGGGGCGTTGCGCAGGGTGTGGTGGGTGTGGTGGTGAAGACGGGTTGCTGCCGGTTCGACCTGCTGGCGGGGGTTGATCAGGGTGTTGAGGAGGACGCGGTCTGGGGTGCAGACGGCGATGTGGATGGCTCGGGGGTGGTGCAGGCCGGTGGTCTGGATGTTGATGACGCACATGCCTGGGGTGTTGAGGGTGTCGTGTGCCCATTGGGCTGCTCGGGCACGAGCTTGTGGCCAGGTGGTGGGGCGGCGTAGGGCTCGGATGGCGTTGTCGAGGCTGTGGTGGTGCTCGCGGGCGTGTTGGAGGTACCAGCCGGGGCCGGGGTGGTGGTGGAGGGTTCCGAGGTAGTGCCGCTGCTGGTAGATGGCCCAGGTGGGGCGTGGGGTGTCGGAGGGGCGGACGCAGAGGACGGGGAAGGCGTCGACGGTGTGGGTGAAGAGGTGGGGGAGGTCCGCTGGGTGTTCTGCTCGGGGAGGCCGGGGTGCTGGGTGTGGCATGGCTGCTGTTCCGTGGGGGAGGTGTGCCGGGGGGTGGGGAGGGGCTGGACGAGGAGGAGGCCGCAGCCGTAGGCGCGTTGGCGTCCGAGGCCCTGGGTGAGGGTGCGCGCGAACGCTGCTGGGTCCGTGATGGTGAGGCGGCCCTGGATCTCGGAGCGGGCGACGATGACGTGCTGGCCTGGCTTGTGTCCGGCGAGGGCCGGTAGCTGGCGGGCTTTGAGGTCTTCGGGCCGGGCGTCGGCCCCGATGAGGGGGTGGCGGTCGTAGTCGACGGCCGGGTGGGGCTGGAGCCGCTGGGTGAACCAGGTGAGGGCTGCTGTGGGGGAGGTGTCGGTGGGCCGGTCGCGGGTGTGGCGGCCTTTGTGGTGGCCATAGACGGCGGGGGTGACGGTCGTGCGGAACAGGTACTGCTGGCCGGCCTTCACGGTGAGGCTCACGATGCGGCTGTGCGCGGGCGCGGCGAGCATGTGCCGTGGGAGCGCGTCGGTGTCCGGGGGGACTTGGGACTGCACGATGAGGGTGAGCGTGCGCTGCTTGAAGTCGACGGCACTTGTGTGGAGTACGCCCATGAGGGCGCGGGCGTTGGGCTCCCCTTCGGTTACCCAGTGGCGGAACATGCTCATCACCAGGCGGTGGAGCTCGTGCGCGTCGGCCAGGACGCGGGCGGTGCGGGGGTGGTTGAGGTCGAGCTCGACGAGGGTGTGGTGGACGACGACGCGGACGGGGCGAGTCACCGGGGCTCCTGGGGAGGGGTCAGGGACAGGCGCTGTTCCCAGCGCAGTGCCCGGGTCCGGCTATGGGTGGCGAAGCTGATGGGCTGGTCGTTGATGGCCGACGCCCTGGGGGAGGCTGGGTCGACTTCGATCCAGGCGCTGGTGGGGGCCGGCCGCGAGCGGGGGAGAAGTGGGGTGGTGGCGAGGACCTCCTGGAGGCCGCCGGGG
>NZ_JARAYQ010000365.1:0-6298 GCF_033794505.1 Streptomyces sp. MB09-01
GCCCCCGCCAGCCTCACCCGAGGCGGCCTGCCCCGCTGGGCCCCGGCCGGCATCGCGGCCCTCTCGACCGCCCTCGGCTGCGGCATCGGCCTCGCGTTCGGCCTCCACAGCAAGGTGCAGTGGGGACTGCTCGCGGCCTTCCTGTTCGTCGTCATCACGTACACCGCGAGCGCGTTCGTCGAGAACCGGCGTCAGGCCAAGGACCGCGTCGCGACCTCCATGGTGTGGGTCTGCTTCGTCCTCGCGGTCATCCCGCTGCTCTCGCTGATGTGGACGACGATCAGCCGCGGCCTCGAGCTCCTTACCGCGAACTTCCTCACCCACTCCATGAACGGCGTGACCAGCTTCGACGAGGGCGGCGGCGTGTACCACGCGCTGCTCGGCACCATCGAGCAGGTCGCCCTGGCCACCCTGATCGCGGCTCCGATCGGCCTGCTGACCGCCGTCTACCTGGTCGAGTACGGCCGGGGCTCCCTCGCCAAGGCCGTCACCTTCTTCGTCGACGTCATGACCGGCATCCCCTCCATCGTCGCGGGCCTGTTCATCCTGACGACCTGGAACCTGATGCTCGGCTTCGGCCCCTCCGGCTTCGCCGGCGCCATGGCCCTGTCGATCCTGATGATGCCCGTCGTGGTCCGCTCCACCGAGGAGATGCTCAAGCTCGTCCCGAACGAGCTGCGCGAGGCCGCCCTCGCCCTCGGTGTGCCGAAGTGGCGCGTGATCCTCAAGGTCGTCCTCCCCACCGCGATCGGCGGCATCGCCACCGGCGTCATGCTGGCCGTGGCCCGCATCGCCGGTGAGACCGCGCCGATCATGCTGCTGGTCTTCGGTACCCAGCTGATCAACGGCAACCCCTTCGAAGGCGCCCAGTCCTCGCTCCCCCTCTACATTTGGGAGCAGTACAAGGTCGGCAGTGAAGCCTCCTACGACCGGGCGTGGGCCGCAGCCCTCGTACTGATCGCCTTCGTCATGATCCTCAATCTGGTGGCCCGCGGCATCGCCCGCTGGAAGGCCCCGAAGACCGGTCGCTGACGCGACTGTATGAAAGCGAAGTGACCCCTCATGGCGAAGCGAATCGACGTCAGCGGACTGTCCGCCTTCTACGGCAGCCACAAGGCCATCGATGACATCTCGATGACCGTGGAGCCCCGCTCCGTGACCGCCTTCATCGGCCCCTCCGGCTGCGGCAAGTCCACCTTCCTGCGCACCCTCAACCGCATGCACGAGGTCACCCCCGGTGGCCGCGTGGAGGGCAAGGTGCTCCTGGACGACGAGAACCTGTACGGCGCCGGCGTGGACCCGGTCGCGGTCCGCCGCACCGTCGGCATGGTCTTCCAGCGCCCGAACCCCTTCCCCACCATGTCGATCTTCGACAACGTGGCGGCGGGCCTGCGGCTGAACGGCAACTTCAAGAAGTCCGAGCTCTCGGGCGTCGTGGAGCGGTCCCTCAAGGGCGCCAACCTCTGGAACGAGGTCAAGGACCGCCTGAACAAGCCCGGCTCGGGCCTCTCCGGCGGCCAGCAGCAGCGCCTGTGCATCGCCCGCGCCATCGCGGTCGAGCCCCAGGTCCTCCTGATGGACGAGCCCTGCTCGGCCCTCGACCCGATCTCCACCCTCGCCATCGAGGACCTGATCGGCGAGCTCAAGGAGCGCTTCACGATCGTCATCGTGACGCACAACATGCAGCAGGCGGCCCGCGTCTCGGACCGCACCGCCTTCTTCAACCTCTCGGCGGTCGGCCAGCCCGGCAAGCTCGTCGAGATCGACGACACGGACCGGATCTTCTCGAACCCGTCCGTGCAGGCGACCGAGGACTACATCTCGGGCCGCTTCGGCTGAACCGAACGAGACGTCATGCGGCTCCCGCCGCGTGAGGATGACGTCCTGCGGTGCTGCATGGCGGTGCCACCGCAAGGCGAAAGAAAGAAAAAGGGCCGGCTCCCCCTGGGTGGGGGGAGCCGGCCCGCTTTCGTTCCGGCGTCCTACACGAAGGCGAGGTTCACGATCCAGAAGCTGACCGCGGCGACCAGGGCCGCGGCCGGCATGGTGATGAACCAGCCCATGACGATGTTCTTGGCGACGCCCCAGCGGACCGCGTTCACGCGCTTGGTCGCGCCCACGCCCATGATCGCCGAGGTGATGACGTGGGTGGTGGAGATCGGCGCGTGGAAGAGGTACGCCGAGCCGAACATGATCGAGGCGCCCGTGGTCTCGGCCGCGAAGCCCTGCGGCGGGTCCAGCTCGATGATCTTGCGGCCGAGCGTGCGCATGATGCGCCAGCCGCCCGCGTACGTACCCAGCGACAGCATCACGGCACACACGATCTTGACCCAGACCGGAATCGCCGCGTCGGCGCTCTGCACGTCGGCGATGACCAGCGCCATCACGACGATGCCCATCGTCTTCTGCGCGTCCTGGAGACCGTGGCCCAGCGCCATGGCGGCCGCGGACACGGTCTGCGCGATACGGAACCCGTGCTTGGCCTTGTGCGGGTTGGACCGGCGGAACATCCACAGGATGACCACCATCACCAGGTACCCGGCGACCAGACCGACGACCGGCGAGGCGAACATCGGGATGACGACCTTGTCGATCACCCCGCTCCAGATGACACCGGTGCCGCCCGCCAGCGCCGCGCCCACCATGCCGCCGAACAGCGCGTGCGACGAGGACGAGGGCAGGCCGAAGTACCAGGTGATCAGGTTCCAGACGATCGCTCCGACGAGCGCCGAGAAGAGGATCCACATGCCCCGGTCGCCCTGGGGCGTCTCGATCAGGCCCTCGCTGACCGTCTTGGCCACCCCGCTGCCCAGGAAGGCGCCGGCGAGGTTCATCACGGCGGCCATCGCCAGCGCCGCGCGCGGGGTCAGCGCCCGCGTCGAGACGGAGGTCGCGATCGCGTTCGCCGAGTCGTGAAAACCGTTCGTATACGTAAAGCCGAGCGCGACGCCGATGGTCACGACCAGAGCGAAGGTGTCCACGAGGTTCAGGACTCCTTGACCGCGATGGTCTCCACCGTGTTCGCAACGTGCTCGAACGCGTCGGCCGCCTCTTCGAGCACGTCGACGATCTGCTTGAGCTTCAGCACCTCGATGGCGTCGTACTTGCCGTTGAAGAGCTGCGCGAGCAGCTTGCGGTGGATCTGGTCGGCCTGGTTCTCGAGACGGTTGACCTCGATCCAGTACTCGGTGAGGTTGTCCATCGTCCGCAGGTGCGGCATGGCCTCGGCGGTCAGCTCGGCCGCGCGCGCCAGGACCTCGATCTGCTGCTCGACACCCTTGGGGAGCTCCTCCACGTTGTAGAGGACGACGAGGTCGACGGCCTCCTCCATGAAGTCCATGATGTCGTCGAGCGACGAAGCCAGGTTGTAGATGTCCTCGCGGTCGAACGGCGTGATGAAGGAGGAGTTCAGCTGGTGGAAGATCGCGTGGGTCGCGTCGTCCCCCGCGTGTTCCGCTGCCCGCATCCGCTCCGCGATCTCGACCCGAGCGGAGGAGTCCGCTCCGAGCAGTTCCATCAGGAGCTTGGAGCCCGTGACGATGTTGTCCGCGGATGCGGCGAACATGTCGTAGAAGCTCGTCTCCCTGGGGGTCAGACGAAATCGCACGTGAGGTCCTCGGGGTGCATCGGATTCGGTCAGGCTGATGCTAGGCGCATCCCCCGGCCACGGCTAACCGGCCGTTCCCCAGTGTCCTCCATCAGGCAGAGTGAGGACCACGGACCCCTGCCCCTTAGGCAGCGGCCCAGTAACCTATACCCATGAGGGGTATGCATCCCTCATTCCGGACCACGGGAGGACGCATGACGACCATCGAGGCGGAGGGCTCCGGAGCCGGCGCGCCCCACGACGGCGGAGCGGTCCACGGCTACCACCACCAGAAGGACGAGCACCTCAAACGACTGCGCCGGATCGAGGGCCAGATCCGCGGCCTGCAGCGGCTCGTCGACGAGGACGTCTACTGCATCGACATACTCACCCAGGTCTCGGCGAGCACGAAGGCCCTCCAGTCCTTCGCGCTCCAGCTGCTGGAGGAACACCTGCGCCACTGCGTGGCCGACGCCGCGGTCAAGGGCGGCACCGAGATCGACGCCAAGGTCGAAGAGGCCACGAAGGCCATCGCCCGCCTCCTGCGCACGTAGCGGGGTCCGGGGCGGAGCCCCTGGGGCACCCCCCGGTAGCCGGGGAGACGCGGCGGTCAGCCCGACCAGATGCCCATCAGCACCTCGTCGATCCGGTCCTGACTGAGCCGCTCCTCCGCCGCCGCCGACGCCGCGATGATCAGCTCACCGCACAGCTCGATCTCGGCGAGAGCCACGTGGTCCTGCACCGTCGAACCGCCTGCGGGAGTCACGCGTGTCACCTCAATCTGCCGTCTACGGTCATCGACGCTCGGGCCCGGCTTCTCAGCGTAGGGACGCCATGGCCCGGGGCGCATGACACGGATGGACCATTTCCGGATACCCGGCCATGGCCCGATCGCGCCGCTCCCCCTCCACCGGCCCCACTACTCGGCGATCTTCCCGGCGTAAATGTCCCCACTTGCCGGCAATACGACGGTCACGGGCGTCCCGAACCCGTACAGCAGCGTGGTCGACGAGACATCGATCACGCCATTGTTGACGTACGTGAAACGGTGCCGGACCTTCCGCAGCCGTCCCTGCTCGTCCAGGTAGACGTCGAACGGCACGGTGTCCTTGCTGAACCCTTTCGCCGCGGCCTCCAGCGCCCCCCGCACCTCCGCCGAAGCCCTCCCGGCGGCCCGCCCGATGTCGGTGGTCCCCCGGTAGTGCCGCACCTTGGTGCCCGCCACCTCGGTCTCCCCCACGTACGTCACTTCCTGCGCGCCCCGGAGCAGCTCGGCCGCGACCAGCGGATCGGTGGCCCCGCCCGTGACCAGGTTCCCGTCGGCGAGGGTCGTCGTGTCGACCCGGACCCACTTGTCGGCGGGGACGCCCGCACCGCGGTTCTTCATGTAGAGCGCGCCCGGCACGAGCAGCTCGGTGATGGGCCGGTGCTCGTCCTCGCCCTTCACATCGGCCGGCAGCATCACCAGGAGCTGCCCCATCCGGTTCTTGAAGTCGACCCCGCCCTCGCCGCGGATCGTGACCCGGGTGCCGCCCGTGGCCATCTCCATGGCCGTACGGGCCCGGGCGCTGCCCGCCTTCGTCAGCGCGTCGGCGGCCCCGCGGACCACCGCCGCCGCGTCCGCCGGAGGCCGCCCGTCACTGCCTCCGTCGCCCGCGCACCCGCTCATCGCCGTGACGGCCAGGGTGACGGCGGCAGCGAGCACGGCCTCACCCGAGCGTCCGGGCCGCCGCCTGTGCTGGTGAACCACCATCGCCTGCCAACCCCCAACGCATGACCGCTGCTTGCCCGAGGCCCCCACCCGCTCCGCTTAACGAGGTCCCGGGTTTCCCGTCACGGGGGCACCCCCTCCCCGGCGGCGGCCGCCCCGAGTACCGTGGCGGTGTGGAACCGCACACCGACGCGACCCTGGTCCCTCCGCTTGCCTCCGAGCCGCTCCCGCGGCCGACGTCACCACCGCAGCCCCCGACCGGCCACACCACCTCCACCGCCGAACGCGGAGCGTTCACCCTGGCGGTCTGCACCTGCGGCTGGTCCGGCCCGGCCCGCCGCTCCCGCGACCTGGCCCGCAGGGACGCCACCCGGCACCCGGCGGGCTGACGCAACGGCTCCGGGCGAGGGCCGACGGTCGAGCATCGGAGGCGGGATCACAGGCGGGGGTTCAGAAGCCGCGTATCCAGGGCCGCGGATCGAGGGCCGCGGATCGAGGGCCGCGGATCGAGGGCTGAGGATCGAGGGCTGAGGGTCCAGGGCTGAGGATCGAGGGCCGGGGGCCGAGGGGAATCCCTAGCCCGTTCGGACAGGCCCGGCTGGCCGGGGCGGGGCGCAGCGGATGCCCTTGATGCATGCCAGGATCCGCTGCCCGCCTCACGGCCCTCCTCTGGGCCCTGCTCATCGCGTTCGCCCCGGCCGCCGCGGCCTGGGCCAGGCCCATGGGCTCGGCGGACAGCCCGGCCGACGTGGCCATGGCCATCGGTCTCACCTCCGCCGCGGCCGCGGTCACCGGCGGGTGGCTGCGCTCCCGCTACCGCCGCGACGGCGGCACCGACGGCGGCGACCCGTGCCCCCCCCCCCTGCCCCTTAGAAAAACTCCCCGGCCACCGCGACAGGCAGAAAACCCCATTGCGGCCTCCCCCTGGCAAAAAAAAACACAACGCAGACACCTATGAAGACGACCCATACCACGCCACCTACAACGGACATCATCGCACC
>NZ_JARAYQ010000366.1:0-6278 GCF_033794505.1 Streptomyces sp. MB09-01
GCCCCCGTTTCCTTTTGCCCCGGCTTGGCCCTGTCCCGGGGTGCGGGGGGCGTCGGGTCGCGAGGCCTCCACGCGCTGGGTCTCCAGCCGGACGGGGCCGGTGGGTGCGAGCGATTCGCGGTCGCGGTCGTTCTTGCGGGCGCCGTTGCGCTCCGTGTGCCGGTCGGTGTGCGGCCGGTCCGCCGGGCGCAGGCCCAGCAGGGCGCGCGGGGTGCCGTTCGGCGGGGTCTCGTCGTCGAGGGTGGCCATGACGGGGCGGCCGGCGGCGCCGGGGCGGCCCGTGATCCCGGCGGTGGCGTCGTCCAGGACGGCGGGGTCGTCGAGGCCGTCCAGCGGGTCCAGGCCGTCCAGGCCGCGGCCCACGAGCGGGGCCTCCAGCTCGACCGGGCCGCGCAGTTCGGCGGCGGGCAGCGGGCGGCCCGACGGAGCGCGCTCCACGGCGAGGGGCGCGGGCCGCTCGGACGTGGTCCGGCCGGCGGGACGGGCCTTCGCGGGCGGGGCTGCCCGTACGGACTTGACCGCCGCCCGGGCACCGTCGAGGCGCACGCCGTTGCCGTTGGTCTCGGGGGCCTCGGTGAGCAGGGCCACGGGCAGGAAGACGACCGCGGTGGTGCCCCCGTACGGGCTGGGCTGGAGGACGACCTTGACGCTGTGGCGCTGCGCGAGGCGGCTGACGACGAACAGGCCGAGGCGGTCGGTGTCGGAGAGTTCGAACTCGGGGGTCTCGGCGAGCCGGAGGTTCGCGTCGAGCAGCGCCTCCGGGGTCATGCCGAGGCCGCGGTCGTGGATCTCCAGGGTGAAGCCGTTGGCCACGCGCTCGCCGTGTACCTGGACCGCGGTGTGCGGCGGCGAGAACACCGTGGCGTTCTCGAGGAGTTCGGCGATGAGGTGGGTGATGTCGGCGACGGCGGGGCCGACGATGCCCAGGCGCGTGAGGCGGCGCACCTCTATGCGCTCGTAGTCCTCGACCTCGGCGACGGCGGCCCGTACGACGTCCATCAGCTGGACGGGCTTGCGCCACTGGCGCGAGGGCGCGGCGCCGGAGAGGATCACCAGGCCCTCGGCGTGGCGGCGCATGCGGGTGGTCATGTGGTCGAGGCGGAAGAGGTCGGCGAGCTCCTCGGTGTCCTCGGTACGGCGTTCCATGGTGTCGAGGAGCGTCAGCTGGCGGTGCAGCAGCACCTGGTTGCGGCGGGCCAGGTTGACGAACACCTCGGAGACGCCGCGCCGCAGGTCGGCCTGCTTGACGGCGGCCTCCACGGCGGCGCGCTGGAGGGTGTTGAGGGCCTGGCCGACCTGGCCCACCTCGTCCTTCTCGTACTCGAGGTGGGGCGCCTCGGTCTCCACGTCCACCGGCTCGCCGGCGGCGAGGCGGCGCATCACGCTGGGCAGCCGGACGCCGGAGGCCTCGTGGGCCTCCTTGCGCAGCCGGGACAGGTCGCGGACGAGGTCGCGGCCGATGCGGACGGAGAGGACCAGGGACACGATGAGCGCGAGGAAGCCGAGCACACCGGCGGCCGCGGCCTGGATCATGACGTCCATGGCGACAGGTTCGATGCGCTGCTGGTAGCGGTCGCCCGCGGCCGTGTTCATGGCCGCCAGGTCTTCGAGGATCTTGGCGGCGGCCTCGTCCCACTGCGCGGGGGTGACGCTGCGCGGCTTGTTGACCGCGCCGCCTGCGATGAACCGTTCCTCGGCATCGCGCAGGGGCTTGGTCTGGGGGTCCTTCCAGTACTGCTCGAAGAGTTCCCGGTCGTGGGCGGGGAGGGTCACGAGGTTGAACTCGTAGAGCAGCGAGCGGTTGGCGGCGAAGTCGGAGACGTGGCGCACGTCGGGTGCGGTGACGTTGCGCGCGGCGAGGGCGGAGGCGACGACGGCGTCCTCGCGGGAGAGCAGCTCACGGGCGCGGCTGATGCCGACGAGGGCGCGGCCCTCCTTGTCGACCTCCACGTTGTCCAGGCCGTGGAGGTTCATGAGGAAGTCGTAGCAGGGGTCGACCAGCCGGTTGTAGAGATCCAGGGCCTGCGTGGGGTCCAGGGCGTTCTGGTCGACGGAGCGGCGCATGGCACCGATGCCCTGGAAGGCGGCGACGATGGAGCGCAGGCGCTGGGAGCTCTGCGAGCTCAGCTCGTCGATGACCTTGGGGTCGCGTGCGCTGACGCTGATCTGCTCGACGGCCTCGTCGGTTTCGGCGCGGCGCTTGGTGAGTTCGGCGGTGGCCGTGGCGGCCCGCGGGTCGCCGAGGACGACGAGGGTCTGGCGCCGTTCCTTCTGGATGACGCGGACGACGTCCTCGACGGGGTAGCCGACCTTGTCGATCACGTAGGCCACGTCGAAGAGCTGGATGGCCTGACGGCCGGTGATGACCGTGGCGAAGCCCCAGAGGGCGGTCAGGGAGACGAGCGGCACAAGGAGCAACGCCACGATCTTCCGGCGGATGGACTTCCCGCGAAAGCGCATGGCCTCCCCAGCCTCCCCCAGGTCAACCCCGTTACCGGGGGTCGGTGTTCCGTCATTTAAACGGCGTGAGCCTACTACTGCTCCGGAGTAGGTTCGAAGGCGTGTCCGGACGTTTTCGGCCGGACCCCCGGACGAAGATCACCAGTTGTCCGACACTTCCGGTCAACAGCGGCCCGATATGTGGCAGATGACACTTGGTGGGGCGTCAGTTCCTGCAACCTGATGGATGGCTGGAATTGTTCGTTCCGCGATCATCGGGGCGCGTGGAGGCATCCGCGATTCGGGAATCTCTCGGTACCGCCGGACGTCTGTCTGTTCGAGGGCCACGTCGGGGGTAGACGTGGTGGGTAGGCATGGCGGACCGCGGCGTGGGGAGGGAGCGGACCATGAGAAGTGACGAGCGCGGCGGATCGGTGTCGGGCGCGTACGCCGGAGGGGCGGGGCGGGGGCTGTGGGTGGAGGAGCCGGCCCGCCGGCGCCGGATGCCCGATCCGGTGCGGACTTCCGCGGTGCGGGCGGTGCTGATCGTGGCCGTGACCCTGACCCAGGCGGCGATCACGTTCTTCCTGACCCTGACCGGGTCCTGGCTGGCCCTGCCGATGGCGCTCGGCGCGATAGCGGGGACCGTCGTGGCCACGTGGGGCGTGCTGGACGTGTGGATCACCCGGCAGACGTGGAACCAGCGGTACGGGGTCCTCTCGGAGCCGAGCAGCACGGCGCGCAGCCGCCGCCGCGAGGCCCGCAGGGCCGCCCGGGCCGCGCGCGAGGCCGCCCCGGGCCGAATACCCCGGGACGACGGCCCCCTCACGGCCTTCGGCCACTCCACGTCCCCCTGACGGCGGACCGGCCCCTGCCCGCCCGCGGCGGCCTCGGCGGGGCCGGCCCCGTCATCTGCCGGGCGCGGCTGCCGCACGCGGTCCGGCGGACGGAGTCCGGCGCGGCGCGGCGAAGCCCGTGAGGCGCTCCGGCGCCGAGCGGTGCGAGGCGCGCGTCAGGAAGGCACGCCACTGCGGCGGAACATGCGGGTGGCGGTGATCTCGCCGTGGATGGTCTCCTCCTCCGGGGACTGCTGCGGCAGGCCCGGGCGCAGGTGTTCCTCGACGCTGATGTACTTAAGGCCCGCCCGCAGGTCCGCGTCGTTGCGCAGCCGGATCACCAGCGGGAACTCGGCGAGGGCCGTGGTGTCGAACAGGCCCGTCGTGTAGAGCAGCTGGACGCCGAGCGCGTCGGAGACGGCCCGCTGGAGCTCCAGCAGGTACGTGGCGTTCGCCCGGCCGATCGGGTTGTCGAGGAACAGCGTCCCCGCGTGGCGGTGCTTGTCGCGGCCGCGGTCGTTGCTGCGCAGCGCCGCCATCGTGCAGTAGAGGGCGATCGCGGCGGTGAGCAACTGCCCGCCGGAGAAGACGTCGCCCATCTGGCCGACGGGGACGCGTTCGGCGCGCAGCACCGCGTCCGGCTTGAGGATCTCCACGGAGATGCCCTTGGGTTCGAGGGCCGCCTGGACGCCCCTCAGCAGCAGGGACATGCCGTCGCGGCGGCCCTCGCCGAAGGAGGCGGTGCTGTTCTTCTTCACCGCGGCGCGGGTGGCCTCGTCGATGACATCGCCGAGCCGTTCCGTGAGCGTGGCCTGGTCCGGCTCCTCGAAGCGGATCCGCAGGAACTCCTGGCCCGACCATTCGCCCAGGCCCTCCGGCAGCTGGGAGAGGCGCTGCGCGGAGCGGAGCGTGGCCAGGGCCGATTCGACGAGGCCGCGCAGGCGGTCGACGATGCTGTCGCGGTTGCGCTCCAGCTGCGCCAGTTCGTCGGTGAGGACGCGCAGCCGGGGGGCGAAGGCCGCCGCCCAGGCCGCCGCGTGTTCGGGCAGGGCCGCGGCGGGCAGTTCCCGGATCTGCTGGCGCGCGGGCGTGCGTACCTGCTCGTAGCGGGTGGCGTTGGCGTGCCGGACCAGGATGTCGCTCGCCTCGCGCACCGCGGACTCGGCGGCCGAGAGGTCGGCCGCGCAGCCGCGCAGGGAGCGGCGGGCCTCGGTGGCCGACTGGCGGGCCTCCTCCAGGGTGCCCGGGTGGGGAACCGGCTCCTGCTCGTCCTCGGCGTGCGCGTGGTCGCGCAGGAGGTCGCGCAGCAGGGCCGCGGTCTCGTCGAAGCCGCCGGCGCCGTCCTCGGCGGTGCGGTGGGCGCGCAGCAGGTCCGCGTGGGCGGCGCGGGCGCTCTCCACGGCCGCGGTGTGGGCGGCGAGCTGGGCGGTGGCCGTACGGAGCAGGGCCTGGGCCTGTTCCACGTCCTCGGGGACCAGTTCCTCGGGCAGTTCGGTGTGCGCCTCGCCTTCGGCGGGGGCGTGCCGCTCGGCCTCGCCGCGCAGCCGGCCGAGCTGCTCGCTGGCCGTGGACGCGCGGGTCTCCAGCATCTGCACGAGGGACTCTGCGCGGGCGGCGGCGGCCTGCCGGGAGGGGCCGTCGGCGCCGTCCGTGCCTTCGAGGAGCTGGGCGGCGCGGGTGCGGACCTTGTTGGTGAGGCGGTCGAGTTCGGCGAGGGCGGCGCTCTCGTCGCTCTCGGCGCGGGCCTGTTCGGCGCGCAGGTCGGCGCCGACGCCCACCTTCTCGTAGAGCTGGGAGGCCGCGCGGTAGGCCTCGCGGAGGTCCGGCAGGGGCGCCCGCGGGCCGTCCCCGTCGGGCAGCTGGTCGGGGGCGCCGGCGATCTCGGCGCGCTCGGCCCGCAGGGCGCGGGCGGTGCGGCGGGCGTCGTCGGCCGCGCGCTGGGCGGCGCGGCGGTCCTCGTCGGCGGCGCGGGCCCGGTCCAGGCAGACCTCGGCACGGGCCTCGGACTCGGCGGCCTCGTCGGCGAGTTCGCGGAGCCTGGCCTGCCAGCCGGCCCGCTCGCGCAGGCGGAAGGCGAGGCCGGCGAGGGCGTCGGCGACGCGGCGGGCGCGCTGGGCGGTGTCCTGGCGCTCCTCGCGGACGCGGGCGGCATCGGCGGCGGCCTCGTCGGCCTCGGCGCGTACGGTACGGGCCTCCGCGAGCTCGGCGTCGGTCTCCTCGGCGAACGTCCGGGCGGCCGCGGCCTGTTCCGCGAGTTCGGCGAGGCGGCCGGGCGGGCAGCCGGTGCGCCAGGAGGCGAGGCGGGCGGCGAGTTCGCGGTCACCGGAGAGGCGGGCGGCGAGTTCGCGGATCTCGGTGTCGCGTTCGCCTGCGCGGGTGCGCAGCGCCTGGCGCTCCTCGTCGGCGGCGTGCTCGTCGTGCATGGCCGGGTTCGGCGAAACGATGAAAACACTGCACACCGCGGAATCGGGGTCCACGGGCGTGGCCGGCGCCAGCAGGGCGGCGGCGGTCCCGACGGCGACGGTGGAGCGGGGCAGCAGGGCGGCGCCGGAGAGGACCTCGCGGGCCCGGCTGTGGGTGTCGGGATCGGTGATGACGACGCCGTCGACGAGTTCGGGGCGGGCGGCGAGGACGGCGGCGTGGTCGGCGGGGTCCACGGACTGGGCGAGGTAGCGCCAGCCGGGAAGGGCCGGGATGCCGTGCTCGCCGAGGTGCTCGACGGTGGCGAGGACGTCGGGGCCGGGCGGCAGCAGGCCGCCGTCGCCGAGCGCGCCGAGGATGCGGGAGTCGTCGGCGGCGGCGGTGCGCAGCTCGAACAGCTGGCGTTCCGCCGAGGTGACTCCGTCGGTGAGCAGCCGGCGGAGGTCGTCGGCGTTGCGGTCGAGGTCCGCGACCGTGAGGCCCTCTCCTCCGGCGGTCGCGGCGTGGCCGGGCTCCGGGGTGTCGGAGCCGGTGCCCGCGCCGGTCGGCGTGCCGGACCGGGGGCGCGGGAAGGCGGGGGCG
>NZ_JARAYQ010000367.1:0-6258 GCF_033794505.1 Streptomyces sp. MB09-01
AGGCCGGGCTGTCGATACGCTGGCTCCGCACGGGGCGGGCAGCGAAGGGGAATCACGTGGGTGTGGGGGATCCGTTGACGCAAGTGCCTCGGCTGCGGCTGGACGAGCTGCTCGACGAGCTCCAAGCGCGTATCGACGCCGTACGCGGCACCCGCGACCGGGTGCACAGCCTGCTGGAGGCCGTCGTCTCGGTGGGCCGGGAGCTGGACCTGGCCCAGGTGCTACGGCGGATCGTGGAGGCAGCGGCCCTGCTCGTGGACGCCGACTACGGGGCGCTGGGGGTCATCGGCCCCGACGGCCGCACCCTGTCGCAGTTCCTGACCGTGGGGCTCGACGAGGAGGCCATCGCCGAAATCGGTCCCCTGCCGGCCGGTCACGGTCTGCTCGGGGAGGTCATCCACCACCCGGAGCCCTTGCGCCTCACCGATCTCGGCGCGCACACCTCGTCGTACGGCTTTCCGCCGCACCACCCGCCGATGCGCACGTTTCTCGGCGTGCCGATCCGGGTGCGGGACGAGGTGTTCGGGAACCTCTATCTGACCGACAAGCGGGGCGGCGTCGATTTCGACACCGAGGACGAGACGGTGATCTCCACCCTCTCGGTGGCGGCGGGCGTGGCGATCGACAACGCGCGGCTGTACGAGGCGTCGCAGCGCCAGCAGCGGTGGCTCAAGGCCAATGCGGAGATCACCGAGAGCCTGCTGTCGGGCAGTTCCCGTCCGGCGGTGCTGGAGCTCATCGCCCTCCGGGCCCGGGAGATCACGGGCGCCCGGATCTCGGACATCTCCATGCCGGTTCCCGGCGCCGAGGGGTTGTTCGTGGAGTTCGCGGCCGGTGCGGACAGCAAGGCCCGGCAGGGACTCGTCGTCCCCTTCGCGGGATCCCTCTCGGGAACCGCTCACCGGACCGGGCAACCCGTGGCGGTCGTTCACGCCTCGGACGACGACCGCTATCCGGCCGATGCCCAGACACAGGGCGGGCTGGGTCCTGCCGTCGCGGTCCCGCTGGGCACCGCCGGAGGAGAGAGCAGGGGCGTGCTCCTCCTCGCGCGCGCAGCCGGCGAGCCCGTCTTCGGCGAGAACGAGTTGGAGCCGCTCGTCGCCTTCGCGGGTCAGGCAGCAATCGCCTTGGAGCTGGCGGAGCGGCGACGTGACGCCGAGCAGATAGCACTGCTGGAGGAGCGCGACCGGATCGCGAGAGACCTGCACGACCTGGCCATCCAGCGGCTCTTCGCCACGGGAATGACCCTCCAGAGCGCCGCACGGCTCGTCGAGCACGAGGGGGCCGCCGAGCGCATCAGCCGTGCGGTCGACGACCTGGACGAGACAATTAAGATCATCCGATCGACGATCTTCGGTCTGCGCACCAAGGACCGTGAGAGCGGACCGGGTCTGCGGGCCCGCGCTGCCCGGGCGGTCGGCGACGCGGCCACCACCCTCGGCCATCCGCCGCGTCTGAGCATGGAGGGCCTGCTCGACACGGACGTCCCGTCCGAGGTGGCCGACCACGTCATGGCGGCGCTGGGCGAGCTCCTGAGCAACGCCGCGCGCCACGCGGGGGCGACCAGGGTCGCCGTGGCCCTCAAGGCGGAACCGGGCGAGATCGTGCTGACGGTCTCCGACAACGGCAGGGGTGTCCCGGTCCAGGGCCGCAGGAGCGGTCTGCTCAACCTCGACGACCGGGCGCGGGGCCTGGGCGGGTCCTTCACCGTTGACACCCCCGACGACGGGGGCAGCCGACTCGTCTGGCGGGCACCGCTCCCCACCGGGAGCTGAGGGGACCGACTCGATCATCCCCGGGCAGCCGTCTCCGGCAGCGTCCTCTCCGCCTCCAGCCGGAATCCGGCGACGAGGTCGGGACGGATCCGCAGGGCTCGGGTCATGGGGCGTCCCACCCAGGGAGGCAGCAGGGAAGCGACCCGGGCCGCCTCGTCGGCGTCGGTCACCGGACACGCGTAGCCGGTGATGACGACGCTTCAGCCGAGGTGGGTGACGGGATCGATGGCGTCCGCTTCGTAGGCGACGACCACACCAGGGACATCGGCCGGGGCCACGAGGGAGGCGAGTGCCCCGTCGTCGTGGATCCGCACGATGATGTCCCCGCCCTCGACGAGATGGTTGACCGGACGGACTGCCGGCAGCGCGTGCTGCGTGAAGACGATGCGCCCCAGGGACACCGTCGCCACGAGCCTGAGCGCCTCGGCCCTGTCGAGCTCGCGCATGCGCCGGGTGGCCGCCATGTCGCCATCCTGACCGTCGGTGCGCCGTATGCCGCCAGCCTCGTTCATGCTGCGCACCTTCATCCGGTATCGATCGGTCCTTGCGGCTTCCGAGTTACCAGCCTCTCTCGATCACCACGAGAACCAGGGCCCAACGGTCCCGAACCGGGCCCCGGTTTCGGACACCGCCCTGGTCAAGCCACCACGAGCCGCAGCTCGCGGTCGGCGCCGAGCACCCGCATCGAATTGGCCACCAGAGGCGGCACGCCGTACAGCCGGAACCGGGTTCCGGTCGAGTAGCAGCGGTGGTGCACGCGCAGGAAGAGGTCGATGCCCGCGCTGTCGCAGAAGGAGATCCCGGACAGGTCGAGGACGAGGTTGCGGTGACCGTACGCGGCGAGGGCGGTGAGTCGGGGTTCTACCTGCCGCGCCGTGTGGAAGTCGAGTTCTCCTGCCAAGGTGACGCGCACGTCGCCGTCGCTCCTCACCGCGGTCTTCAGATCGATCAAGGTAGTCGTCATGGAACCTCCATGCTGCGTGCGGCTCTGCGGTCGAGCCGCCCCTCTCCCCGTGCGGCACCAGCTCACCGCACGCGGTCCGGCCCCGGGAAGGTCCACATGCCCCCCGCGCAGGGCCGAAGGTCCCTGTTCCCCGGGCGCCCCGTCGCGCGGGAAAGGGCCCGATGAGGGCCGATCGGCCCTGTCCGTTCGGCCCCTTCGACAGGCAGGATGCGGGAGTTCGTCCTCCCAGGACGAACCCAGGCGAAGGAGTTGTGTCATGACCGACAGCGGTGGCCCTTCCCCCACCAGGACGCCGATCACGGTCTTCCTCCTCGACGACCACGAGGTCGTACGCCGAGGGGTGCACGACCTGCTGGACGCGGAGCCCGACCTGAACGTGGTCGGTGAGGCGGGCACGGCGGAACAGGCCCTGATCCGCATCCCCGCGCTGCGTCCCCAGGTGGCGGTCCTCGACGTACGGCTCCAGGACGGTGACGGCGTGAGCGTGTGCCGTGAGCTGCGCTCGCGGATGCCCGACCTGGCCTGCCTGATGCTCACCTCGTTCGACGACGAGGAGGCCCTGCTGGACGCCGTGATGGCGGGCGCCTCCGGTTACGTGCTGAAGCAGATCACCGGAACCGACCTGGTCACCGCCGTCCGCACGGTCGCGGCCGGCCAGTCCATGCTCGATCCCGGAGCCACGACCCGGCTGATGGCCCGCATGCGCGGCGACGTCCCCAAGGAGGAGCAGGTCCCCGGTCTGCCCGGCTTCACCGACCGGGAGAAGGAGGTCCTCGTCCTGGTCAGCGAGGGGCTCACCAACCGGGAAATCGGCAAACGGATGTACCTCGCGGAGAAGACCGTCAAGAACATCATCTCGCGCCTGTTCACCAAACTGGGCGTGGAGCGCCGCGTCCAAGCCGCCGTGATCGCCAGTCATACTCTGATCCCGCCGAGCCAGCGCCCCGTCCCGTCCGCCGAATAGTCGACGGACCGGGCACGCGATGGCCGGGCACGCCGTACAGTCGCGTGCCCGGCCTCCATCCTGACCCTGTCCGGATCAGGCGTGCGGGACCACCGCGACAGGACAGACCGCGTGGTGCAGGACGGCATGGGCCACGGACCCGATGTGCGCCCCCACCGCCGACTCGCGGACGCGGCGGCCCACAACGAGCAGCTGCGCGTCCGACGCGGCGCTGAGCAGCACCTGGCCACCGCTGCCCAGCTCCACGTGCGCGACGACTTCGACCTCCGGGTACTTCAGCCGCCACGGCTCCAGCGCCTGCTCCAGCGCGGCCTTCTCGTACGGCTCCAGGCCACCGAACTGGTCGGCGATCCACATGGACCCGGGGCTGTAGCCGTAGACCGGGGGCAGGCTCCAGGCACGGACCGCACGGAGCGGCACCTTGCGTGCCGCGGCCGCCTCGAATCCGACGCGTAGTACCTCGGCGGACTCCTCCACGCCGCCCTGCTGTCCGACGACGACCTCGCCCTCTTCCGGCACGGCCACCGGCCTGCCGTGCGCGGAGCGTACGGAGACGACGGGGCACTCGGCGGCGGCGATCACCTGCCGACCGTATGAACCCAGCAGGAAACCGACCAGGGCTCCGTGCCCGCGCGTGCCGATGACCAGCATCTCAGCGCCCTTGGCGGCGTGCAGCAGGGCCGGCACGGGCGCGTCGGAGAGCACTTCCGCGGTGAGGGCCAGCCCCGGGTACCGGTGGGTGAGCTCGCCCTCCACCTCCTTCAGGACGTCGTCGGCGCGCCGGGCTTCGGTGTCCCGGTCCTGGACGATCGGGGCTGCGAGCGGCTGCCACAGCCAGGCGTGGACCACGTGCAGGGGCAGGTCACGCCGTACGGCTTCCCGTGCGGCCCAGTCCGCCGCGGCCCGGCTCTGAGGGGATCCGTCCACTCCGACAACCAGGGTGCGCTTCACGAGTCTGTCCTCCGTACCGATGCCGGGGCATCGAGGTCGGTCGTCAGGGGAGCGGCGCCGGCCGGGGGGACCGGCGTCGCTGACCTCACCCTCCCGGCTGAACGCCGTGGCACACAGGGGCCAACAGTCCCTCCCCCAGGGCCGGTCCTCCCCTCGCGGCGCCGACTCGGGGAAGGCAGTGTGGAGGCATCGGCTCAGTCGACGAACGTCCCGGACCGTCGCACTCAGGAGCGGGCATGACCTCGTACCCCATTTCGGAGCTCGACGCGCACTGGCGCGCCGCCAACTACTTGGCAGTCGGCCAGATCTACCTCATGGACAACCCCCTGCTCACCGAGCCGCTGAGGCCCGAGCACATCAAGCCGCGACTGCTCGGCCACTGGGGCACCTCTCCCGGCCTGAACCTCGTCCACACCCACCTCAACCGCGTGATCAAGGGCCGGTCGCTGGACGCACTGTGCGTCTGGGGTCCGGGCCACGGCGGCCCTGCCGTCCTTGCCAACTCATGGCTGGAAGGCACGTACACCGAGACCTACCCGGACATCACGCGGGACGCGGCCGGCATGGCCAAACTGTTCCGGCAGTTCTCCTTTCCCGGTGGCGTGCCGAGCCACGTGGCCCCCGAGACGCCCGGCTCCATCCACGAGGGCGGCGAGCTCGGTTACGCCCTCGCCCACGCCTACGGAGCCGCCTTCGACCACCCCGGCCTGCTGGTCGCCTGCGTCATCGGGGACGGCGAGGCCGAGACGGGGCCGCTGGCCGCGTCCTGGCACTCGAACAAGTTCCTCGACCCGGTCCACGACGGCGCGGTCCTGCCGGTCCTGCACCTGAACGGCTACAAGATCGCCAATCCGACGGTGCTGTCCCGGATCCCCGAGGACGAGCTCGATGCGCTGCTGCGCGGTTACGGGCACGATCCGCTGTACGTGACCGGCAGCGACCCCGCCCAGGTCCATCACGCCATGACCCGCGCCGTGGACCACGCCGTGGACCGCATCGCACTCATTCAGCAGGAAGCCCGGACAGCGGGTACCGGCACGCAGCGCGAGCGCGCACGCTGGCCGATGATCGTGCTGCGTACCCCCAAGGGCTGGACCGGCCCCGCGACCGTCGACGGCGACCCGGTCGAGGGCACGTGGCGGGCTCACCAGGTCCCACTGGCCGGGGTACGCGAGAACCCGGCGCACCTGAAGCAGCTGGAGGACTGGCTGCGCTCGTACCGGCCGCAGGAGCTCTTCGACGCCGACGGGCGCCCCACCGAGCAGGTCCTCGCCTGTCTCCCGCAGGGCGATCACCGCCTGGGCGCCGTCCCGTATGCGAACGGTGGCCGGCTGCTGCGGCCCCTCCCGCTGCCCGCTCTCGACACCTACGCCGTCCCTGTCGAAAAGCGAGGCAGCAGCCTCCACGAACCGACCCGCGTCCTGGGGCACTTCCTCACCCAGATCATGCGGGACACGGACGGACGGCGGGACTTCAGGGTCGTCGGACCGGATGAGACCGCCTCGAACCGGCTGGACGACCTGTACGAGGCCACCGGCAAGGCCTGGCAGGGCATCACGGAGGCCACGGACCGGAACCTGTCCCGCGACGGCCGGGTCATGGAG
>NZ_JARAYQ010000368.1:0-6238 GCF_033794505.1 Streptomyces sp. MB09-01
CCTCTCGTTTTCCGGGGGTCAGGCCGCCGCCGTCCACCCCCCGCACGACCGGGGCACCCCCGGCGGGGCGCCGGCCTGACCCCCGGAAAACGAGAGGCGCTCAGGCGCGGTGACCAGGAACAATCGGTCGTGTGTTCCTGACGATCTCCACCACCGGCTCCCCCGAACGACCCGCCACCGACCTGGGCTACCTGCTGCACAAGCATCCCGGGAAGACGCAGGCGTTCTCCACCTCCCACGGCACCGCCCACGTGTTCTACCCCGAGGCCACGGCCGAACGGTGCACGGCGGCCCTGCTGCTGGAGGTGGATCCCGTCGCACTCGTGCGGCGCGGTCAGGGCAAGGGCCGTGGCGGGGCGCCCGACGCCGCGCTCGCCCAGTACGTCAACGACCGCCCGTACGCCGCATCCTCGCTGCTCGCCGTCGCGCTCAGCGGGGTGTTCCGCACCGCGCTGAAGGGCCAGTGCGCCCTCCGCCCGGAGCTCCCGGAGCAGGCGCTGCCGCTGCGCATCGAGATCCCGGTGCTGCCCGCGCGCGGCGGGGCGGGGCTCGTGCACCGGCTGTTCGACCCGCTCGGCTGGGACCTCGTACGGGCCGAGGCCGTACCGCTCGACGAGCAGTTCCCCGAGTGGGGGGACTCGCGCTACGTACGGCTCGTCCTGGAGGGGGAGCTGCGTCTGGCGGACGCCCTGCGCCAGCTCTACGTGCTGCTGCCGGTCCTCGACGACGCCAAGCACTACTGGATCGCCCCCGACGAGGTCGACAAGCTGCTGCGCGCCGGAGACGGCTGGCTCGCCGCCCACCCCGAGAACGGGCTGATCAGCTCCCGCTACCTGGCCCGCCACAAGCGGCTGACCCAGGACGCCATCGAGCGCCTGGAGCTGGTCCGCCTCGCCGAGGCCGACGGCAGCGAGGTCGAGGAGCTCGACAACGCCGTGGACGAGACGCGCGACACCGAAGAGCGGCCGGTGCCGCTCGCCGTGCAGCGGCGCGAGGCGATCCTCGCCGCGCTGCGCGCCGCGGGTGCCCAGCGGGTGCTGGACCTCGGCTGCGGACAGGGCCAGCTGGTGCAGGCCCTGCTCAAGGACCCGGCGTACACCGAGATCATCGGCATGGACGTGTCCGTGCGGGCCCTCAACACGGCGGCCCGGCGGCTGCGCCTGGAGCGGCTGGGCGAGCGGCAGAGCTCGCGCGTCACGCTCCTGCAGGGCTCGCTCGCCTACACCGACAAGCGACTGGCCGGCTACGACGCGGCCGTGCTCAGCGAGGTCGTCGAGCACCTGGACCTGGAGCGGCTGCCCGCCCTGGAGTACGCGGTCTTCGGCTCGGCCCGCCCCCGCACGGTCCTCGTCACCACCCCGAACGTCGAGTACAACGTCCGCTGGGAGACCCTGCCCGCCGGGCACGTCCGGCACGGCGACCACCGCTTCGAGTGGACCCGCGAGGAGTTCCGCGCCTGGGCCGACGCCGTGGCGGCGCGCCACGGGTACGACGTCGCGTACGCCCCCGTCGGCGACGACGACCCCGAGGTCGGGCCGCCGACCCAGATGGCCGTCTTCACCCAGGTCGACACCACCACCGACACCACCACGACCACCGGCACGACCACTGCCACCGGCACCCCGAAGGAGGGCGAGGCAGCATGACCACCGAGACCCACCGCACCCGCGTGCTTCCCGTCACCGACCTGTCCCTCGTCGTCCTGATCGGGGCCACCGGATCGGGCAAGTCCACCTTCGCCCGCAAGCACTTCAAGCCGACCGAGGTCGTCTCCTCCGACTACTGCCGGGGCCTGGTCTGCGACGACGAGAACGACCAGAGCGCGAGCCGCGACGCCTTCGACGTCCTGCACTACATCGCGGGCAAGCGCCTCGCCGCCGGGCGCCTCACCGTCGTCGACGCCACCAGCGTCCAGGCCGACGCCCGCCGTCAGCTGGTCCAGCTCGCCCGCGAGCACGACGTCCTGCCCATCGCGATCGTCCTGGACATGCCCGAACAGGTCTGCGCCGCCCGCAACGCGGCCCGCCCCGACCGGGCCGGACTGCCCCGCGCCGTCATCCAGCGCCACCGCCGCGACCTGCGGCGCTCGCTGCGCGGCCTGGAGCGCGAGGGCTTCCGCAAGGTCCACGTCCTGCGCACGGTCGAGGAGGCCGAGACCGCCGAGGTGGTCCTGGAGAAGCGGTTCAACGACCTCACCCACCTCACCGGCCCCTTCGACATCGTCGGCGACATCCACGGCTGCGCCTCCGAGCTGGAGACCCTGCTCGCCAAGCTCGGCTACGAGGACGGAGTCCACCCGGAGGGCCGCACGGCCGTCTTCGTCGGCGACCTCGTCGACCGGGGCCCGGACAGCCCGGGCGTGCTGCGCCGCGTCATGGGCATGGTGAAGTCCGGCAACGCCCTGTGCGTGCCCGGCAACCACGAGAACAAGCTCGGCCGTTACCTCAAGGGTTCCAAGGTCCAGCGGACCCACGGCCTCGCCGAGACCATCGAGCAGCTGGAGAAGGAGCCGGAGGAGTTCGTCGAGGAGGTGCGGGAGTTCATCCGCGGTCTCGTCAGCCACTACGTCCTCGACGGCGGCAAGCTGGTGGTCTGCCACGCGGGTCTGCCCGAGAAGTACCACGGCCGCACCTCCGGCCGGGTCCGCTCGCACGCCCTGTACGGGGACACCACCGGCGAGACGGACGAGTTCGGCCTGCCCGTGCGCTACCCGTGGGCCGAGGACTACCGCGGCAAGGCCGTCGTGGTCTACGGCCACACCCCGGTCCCCCACACGGCCTGGATCAACAACACCATCTGCCTCGACACCGGAGCCGTCTTCGGCGGGAAGATGACCGCGCTGCGCTGGCCCGAGCGCGAACTGGTCGACGTACCGGCCGAGAAGGTCTGGTACGAGCCGGCGCGCCCGCTCGCCGCCGAGGCGCCGGGCGGCGCTGCACCGGACTCTTCACGGGGCGTCCGCCCGCTCGACCTCGCCGACGTCCACGGCCGCCGGATCGTGGAGACCCGGCACCTGGGCAACGTCAACGTGCGCGAGGAGAACGCGGCGGCGGCCCTCGAGGTCATGAGCCGCTTCGCGGTCGACCCGAGGCTGGTCCCCTACCTGCCGCCAACCATGGCGCCGACGGCCACGAGCCGTGAGGAGGGCTATCTGGAGCACCCCGCCGAGGCCTTCGCCCAGTACCGCAAGGACGGCATCGCCCAGGTCGTGTGCGAGGAGAAGCACATGGGCTCCCGCGCCACCGTCCTGGTCTGCAAGGACGCCGACGCGGCCCGCGAGCGCTTCGGCGCTGGGGGTACCTCCCTGGCCGAAGGCCGCGGGGGAGGCCCGACCGGCTCCGTCTACACCCGTACAGGGCGGCCCTTCTTCAAGGATCCGGAGGTCACCGAGGAGGTCCTCACCCGGCTCCGCTCGGCGATCACCGACGCCGGCCTCTGGGAGGAGCTCGGCACGGACTGGCTGCTGCTCGACGGAGAGCTGCTGCCCTGGTCCCTGAAGTCCGGCGGCCTGCTGCGCAACCAGTACGCCGCCGTGGGCGCGGCCTCGGGCGCCGTCTTCCCGAGCGCGATCGCCGCCCTGGAGGCGGCGGCCGCCCGGGGCGTCGAGACCGGCGAGCTGCTGGAGCGGCAGCGCGGCCGGGCCACCGACGCGGCCGCCTTCACCGACGCGTACCGGCGCTACTGCTGGACCACCGACGGACTGGACGGCGTACGGTTCGCCCCCTTCCAGCTGCTGGCGGCGGCCGGGCGGTCGCTGGCCGCCGTGCCCCACGACGAGCAGCTGTTCTGGCTGGACCGGCTCGTCGCCGCCGACGAGGCGGCCGGCACCGGGCTGCTGCGCCGCACCGGCCGGATCCTGGTGGACACCGCGGACGAGGACTCCGTACGGGCGGGCACCGACTGGTGGCTGGAGCTGACGGCCGCCGGCGGCGAGGGCATGGTCGTCAAGCCGCTCCAGGCCTACGCGCGGGACGGGAAGGGCCGCCTGGTCCAGCCCGGGGTGAAGGTGCGCGGACGCGAGTACCTGAGGATCATCTACGGGCCGGAGTACACCCGCCCCGACCACCTGGAGCGGCTGCGCGAGCGGTTCCTCGGGCACAAGCGCTCGCTCGCCCTGCGCGAGTACGCGCTCGGGCTGGAGGCGCTGGACCGGCTGGCGGCCGGGGAGCCGCTGTGGCGGGTCCACGAGGCCGTCTTCGCGGTGCTCGCCCTGGAGTCGGAGCCGGTCGACCCCCGGCTCTGACGGGACCGGGCCGGGCCGCGTCAGCACGATCCGTAAAGGGGTGGCCCCCGTACGGCCGCTCATTAGGTCGTATGGGGGAACTTCGGGGGTGAACTCCGGGAAAACCACCGGCGGGATCGTTCAACCAGGGCAGCGGAATGTCCGCGACCCTGGAAGGACGGAACGTCACTTATGAAGATGACCGCGCGCGGAAGCATTGCGGCCCTCATGACCTGTATGGCCGCGGCCGGCGCGGCCACCCCGGCCGCGGCGAACTCGGTGCCGGTCGGTGTCCCGCTGGACGCCGTGAAGACCACGCTGGGCGTGGACACCCCGCGCGTGGGCACGGGCGTGCCGGTGCCGGTCGTGGGAGCTCCCGATGCGCCCCGCTTCCACAAGGGGGACATGCTTCCGAGCCCAATGCTCCCGGTGGTCCCGATCGGCTCCGAGCTCGGCCGCACCCTCGTCACCGCCCCGGTGCCGAACCTGCTGGGCGAGCCGAAGACGGACGGCGAGGGTTCCGTGGAGGCTCCGCCCGCCGACCTGCTCGCCCGGACCCCCGGGCTGGTCGTCGGCGGTCTGCTGACGATGCCGGACGCCTCCAACTCCGGCATCCCGAACCTGGCCGAGCCCGAACTGGGCCTGACCGCACCGGAGCTGACCGGTGCTCCGTCGGCGCTTCTCGGCCTCGGCGCCCCCCGCTGAGCGGACGCCACGTCAAAAGTCCGCCCGGTCTGGGAACGTGTACGGCATGGGATTCCACGTCGACTCCGAGACCGGGCGGCTTCGCCGCGTCATCCTCCACCGGCCCGACCTGGAGCTGAAGCGGCTCACACCGAGCAACAAGGACGCGCTCCTCTTCGACGACGTGCTGTGGGTGCGCCGGGCCCGCCAGGAGCACGACGGCTTCGCGGACGTGCTGCGGGACCGGGGCGTGGAGGTCCACCTCTTCGGGGACCTGCTGTGCGAGGCCCTCGAGATCCCGGAGGCGAGACACCTCGTACTGGACCGGGTGTTCGACGAGAAGGAGTACGGGCCGCTCGCCACCGACCACCTGCGGTCGGTCTTCGACGGGCTGCCCTCGGCCGAGCTGGCGGAGGCGCTGGTCGGCGGGATGACCAAGCGGGAGTTCCTGGAGCGGCACGCCGAGCCGGTGTCCGTGCGGTTCCACGCCCTGGAGACCGACGGCTTCCTGCTGGGTCCGCTGCCCAACCACCTCTTCACCCGCGACACCTCCGCCTGGATCTACGACGGGGTGTCGATCAACGCGATGCGCTGGCCGGCCCGGCAGCGCGAGACCGTCCACTTCGAGGCGATCTACAAGCACCACCCGCTGTTCACCACCTCCGGCGCCTTCCACTACTGGTCGCAGGGGCAGGCGGACTACCCCTCGACCATCGAGGGCGGGGACGTGCTGGTCATCGGCAACGGCGCGGTGCTGATCGGGATGAGCGAGCGCACCACGCCGCAGGCGGTGGAGATGCTGGCGCGGGGTCTGTTCGCAGCCGGCTCGGCCACCACCATCGTGGCGCTGGACATGCCGAAGAGCCGGGCCTTCATGCACCTGGACACGGTGATGACGATGGTCGATGCAGATACGTTCACGCAGTACGCGGGGCTCGGCATGCTCCGCTCCTACACGATCGAGCCGGGGGCGGGGCCGCAGGAGCTGAAGGTGACCGACCACCCGGCGGAGCACATGCACCGGGCCATCGCGGCGGCGCTCGGTCTGGACTCGATCCGGGTGCTGACCGCGACGCAGGACGTGCACTCGGCGGAACGCGAGCAGTGGGACGACGGGTGCAACGTGCTGGCCGTGGAGCCGGGGGTGGTGGTCGCGTACGAGCGGAACGTGACGACCAACACACACCTGCGCAAGCAGGGCATCGAGGTGATCGAGATCCCGGGCAGCGAGCTGGGGCGGGGCCGGGGCGGCCCCCGCTGCATGAGCTGCCCGGTCGAGCGGGACGCGGTCTGAGGCCGCCCCCGGGCGGCCACCGGTCCAGGGGGGGGCAG
>NZ_JARAYQ010000369.1:0-6228 GCF_033794505.1 Streptomyces sp. MB09-01
GCCCTCCGGACGGCCGCTCGTGGCCCCCGCCGTCCCGCCGACGGGGCGGGATTCACCCGGGTGTCCTGCCGGGGATCGGGACAGGTGGGGAGCGGCGCACGGGCCGTCCGCTATCGGCCGGCATACGGGAGCAGGGCCGTCTTCCCGGGCTCTCTTGATGGCCAGGGCGAGCTGCCGCTGCTGCTGACCGGAATCCCTTCCGGCGAACCGAAAAACCAGGCAGGGCGGACGCTGTGGTGCGTGCCGTTACCTGTCCTGAGCGGTCAGGAGCAGGACCAACAGCGACCACTTCGGCTCTCACGAACGGCAGCTGTGGGCCGTTGTCACCTTCACCGTCATGTTGTCCGTCCTCCTGCACGGCGCCCCCGCCACCCCCCTGATCCGCCGCCTCGACAGACTCCGTGACGCCTCCCCTACACCTCCGTGAGCATGGCGTCATCTCGGCGGTAACGGAACACTCAGGCCGGGCGTACCGGCCCCTCGTGCTACTTCAAGAGTCGCCCTCCACCCGCTCACTGCGGCCCGATGTCGGGTCGCGCCGGCCAGAACTGGTGGTCACCTTCACGGCCGCCACCTTGGCCAGGCGGATCCGTCCACTGGACACTTCGCCTGTCACCGGCACGTCGACGGTGTAGTTGACCGAGCAGCGGCTGACGCAGACGCCGAGAATAGGCGCGTCACGGGAACGTGCCGAGGTGGTTTCTGCGCTGCACCCTCACGACTGCACGTCGCGGACCGCGATCAGTTCGACCGCTGCCCCAGAAGATTTCAGCAGGGGTGCGGCGGCAGCACGCCGGGGGTCAGCCCGGTACGCATCAAGGTTTTCGGTGGCAGGAAAGGTCACGAGGTGGACTTCAACCCGATCGTCCGGAGTCCGCAGTCTTCGCTGCAGGTGCCCTCCGTGCTCGGCAAGGAGCGGCAAGACGGTGCGCTCGTAGGCGTCGAACGCCTCCAAGCCTCCTTCGGGTAGCCGCGCGAGCATCAAGTAGGTGACGGTCATGGCTCCCCACACACAGCGTTCCGAACAGTGATCTTCCGAGCCTGGCCGCGGGCGCGCTCCTTCAACGCCGGCCTGCCAGCGGCCCCTAGGGGGCGCCCAATGAGGCCTGCACCCGAGCACCTCAGCCGCAGAGCGCCCGGCCTCTGCACGCCGGGGTGGGCGGCGCGCGCCGGCAGGTCGAGTACGCCCACCCTATCCAAGTGGCGGCCCCACGGCGCCGGAAGGCAGCGGCCCGACGGGCGAGGCGTGCGGGTGTCAGCCACAGGGAAGGACTTCAGACCTCGTCGCCTTCCGGGGCCGGTTCGGCCAGCGGTCGTGCGGCAAGCAGTCGTTCAACGGCGGCAGCAATGTGGGCGGCGAGGTCGGCGGTGTCCGGCTCCGCTTCCGTGGCACCGTCGAGGTAGTCCACGATCGCGGCTTCGATGACCGTACGCAGGGCTTCGCTGTCGGTCCCGGTCGCGGGGACGGGGTGGTTCATGGGCCGCTCCTCGGCGCGGACGGGGCTGGGCAGGTCGGGTCAGGCCGGCGAACGCGCCCATCCTCCCTCAAGGCGGTGCAGATCTGCCTGTACCTTCCGGTACGTCGGGCGCTTCCGGGGCGAGGCCCGCTCGCGGCGCCGCGGGAGGCTGTGGAGTGATTGGCCGGGCAGCTCGGGCTCGAGGACGCCTCGTGCGGGAGTTCCGCGGGTTCCTGTACCGGCGGGCGTGGACGCACTCCGAGGGGCCGGTGGCGCCGTTCGATCTCGCGGCGACGTGGCTCCGGAACAGCCCCGCGTCGGCCAGAGCCCCGCGCCCGGCTCGGTGGCTGATCCTGCGGTAGCGGCCGTCGTACTCGGCGCCGGACGTGCTGTCCTCCAGCCGCTGCTCAATGCTGGCGAAGGCGCGCTCGATACCCACGAGATCCGTACCCGGCCGGGACTGCTTGATCTGGGATCCACAGCTTGGCCCCGTCGAAGATCGTCGAATCGTCGACCGGACAGAAGCCCGGCCGGTCCCAGCGCGCCTCGGCGTAGGCGTAGAGGCCGGCCAGGGCGGCTTGGTGTGCCTGGTGCTGCTCCAGGGCTGGGGCTTCGCCGGCCCCCAGGTGCTACAAAGCCCCTGGGACCCGAAGGGACCTGGCAGGGCCTGATTAGCTGCATGACCGCTTCACCATGTGAACCGATTCCGGCACGGGAGCTACGTCGACGGGTCCCAGACTCAGCCGGAAGTGGCCGAGCTTGCTTCCACGGCGGCCTCACCGGTCTCCGTGGCCGGCGTCTCCGTCGCAGGGGTCTCCGTCGCGGGGGTCTCCGTCGCGGGGGTCTCCGTGGTCGGCGTCTCCGTCTCCGGGGTCTCCGTCTTCGGGGTCTCCGTGGTGGGGGCGGGCTTTTCGGGCTTGTGCTCGCAGTACACGGTGCCCTTGTAGAACTTGCAGCCCGGCATGTTCTTGACGTCCTTGATCTTGCCGTGCTTCTTGCCCTGGTTCTTCTTGCCGTGCTTCTTGCCCTTGTGGCCTCCCTTGTCCTTCTTGCCCTTGCTCTCATGACCGCTCTTCGCATGGTCGGCGACCAGCGTGGCCGCCTCGCTGACCTGCGGCGTGGCCGGCGCTGCGAATGCACTGGTGGGCAGCAGCACGCCTCCCCCGACCATCACGGCCGAGACGGCGAACATCGAGAAACGCTGCTTCCGGGAGGTGCGAGCCATGAGAAGTACTCCAGTAAAGGGGGGTGGGGGGAGGTTTCGAAGGACGATCGCAGTGGTGAAATGTCTTGTTTGTCCCTCTGCTAAAAAGACTGACCCCCGCACTTCACAACACTGTCCGCCGACTGTCACAGGCACGTGACAGCCCCCTGCCGGGGAGAACGGCAGCGTCGTCCCCGGTGTCGAGCCGGGGGGCCAGGGCGGGGGGGCAGGGCCAGGTGCACCTGTGGGGCGAGCCCCGACTTCGATGTCGAAGCCAGCCATGCCCGGTCACCCGACCGGTTGCGCCTGCGCCTTCCCGACGAAGGTGCGCATCATGCTCGACGTCCTGGGGGAACGCGGCATCGGAGGAGATCGGCCCGTACGTGAAGGTGACGACGGACCTTCCCACTCGGACGATCATGTGGGACCCCTTGTCGCCGCCCACCGCGTATTCGCTCTGATGGCTCACGCGCTCGTCGCCAAGAGCCGCCATGGTCGTCTTCCTGAGCACCAGCCCGCTGCCGTTGCACTCGAGTTGCCTGACCCTGCACTCGTACGTGAACTCCGCGTCCCTCGTCGACGGGCAGGCCTCGGCTCGGAAGTCGCGAGATCTTCGGATCCGCCGGCGCGGGTGTAAGTGACCACCCCGGTGGCGCAGACGCTTGTCGTGGCCGTCACCTCCGGAGACCGGCGGACCTCCAGGCGCGACGGCACCTCGCCCTGTGCGGGAAGAACCTCCAGGGCCTCGCGCTGCGTAGGAAACGCAGCTCCTCCGTTCGCGGCCCCGGGCGATGTACCGCCGCTTCCCGCACCGGCGTCGGCCCGGTCGAGCCCGAGGGCTGTGGCCCCGGTCCCTCGCCTATCGGCGCCAGAGGCGTACTGCTGGGTGCTGCTCCGGTTGTGCCCAGACCTCCTACGACCGCATACGAGCCGAGGACAAGACCCCCAAACAGGCAATTGTCGCCTTGGCCCGCCGTCGTCTCGACGTTCTGTGGGCCCCTCATCCGCGACCAGCACTGATGGACAGCCCAGCCACCGCAACCGGGCCTGGCCGGCGCCGCATAACGTCGGCCGACCCGGTGAAGGTAGGTTGATCACCAGTTGGCTGGAGGCCGTGGGCCCGAGGCCGACTGGCAGCCAGCCACGCAGCCGCCCTACGACACGGGCAGGACCCCCGCCTGCCAGTACAGCATCTGGGAGCACTCCGCCCCACACGTGCTCAGCTCGTCATGTCGTACTCGTCGACATCGAGTACCGCACCGGTGGCAGCGAGGAAGTCCAGCGCATCCCGGTCCAGGTGCCAGCCGAAGAGGTTGGGCTTCCCGGCGGGGTCCGCCTGACCGGGCTCGCCGGCGTCTCTGAAGTAGCGGACGATCTCCAGCACCGCGACGTTGCCCGTCTCAGGCTCCTGACCCAGTTGTCCCACGACTTCGATGATGCGATCCGTCTAAGTGGCTGTTGTTGTTAGGAACTTGAGGAGTGCTGGTCGAACGGGAGTCACCTGAACTCCCGACCCGACCGGTCCTCCCCCGCCATCGTGACCTCCGCGTCCATCACATCGAGCGGCAGCATGACCGCGCGCACCGGGTGGACGTCACGTCGCCGAGGTGCCCGGCCGCACGGCGAGGCCAGAGCACCCACAGGCACGACGCCTGGCGTACCGCCACCACCAGCGTCCTCGCAGCAGTGCGCAGCTTGTCACCCGAGCGGTGGGAGGCGAGGACGTCCGCAATGGCCAACCGGCGGCGACTGTGAAAATCGCTGTCCGATCACCGGAGCACGGTGATAGACATCCGGCGTGGAAAAGAATCTTGAGTTCCCTGACCTGTTGCGACTGATCGATGAACGGTCCACCGCCTTCCGCGCCGTGGTCGCCGCCGCGCCCGGTCTCGACGCGCAGGTGCCGACCTGCCCCGGGTGGACGCTGTTCGATCTGGTGAAGCACCTGGGTGGGGGAGACCGTTTCTGGGCCGCCATCGTCGGCGCGGGGTCTGCCGACGCTCCCCCGGCCGAGGCCGTCGCCGCGCGCGCCGCGCTGGAAGTGCCGCAGGAGCGTGAGGCCCTGCTGGCCTGGCTGGACGCGTCGACGCAGCTTCTACTGGGCGCCCTGCGCGCGGCGGGACCGGAGAGCGGTTGCTGGACGTGGTGGCCCGCGTCGCAGTCACCGCAGACCGCCGGCGGCACCGCCCGGCACCGGGTCCAGGAGACCGCGGTGCACACCTACGACGCCCAGCTCGCCGGGGGCTCCCCGCAGCCGCTGCCTGTCGAGCTGGCACTCGACGGTGTGGAGGAGTTCCTGTTCACCGTCTGCGCAACGCCGAGTGCCTGGCCGCACAAGCCCACGGCCTTCGACTTCCACGCCACCGAGGGCCGCTCCTGGCGCCTCACCGTCGACGGCGACGGCGCACGCATCACCCGCATCCCCGCGCCCACCGCCGCGACCGGCGAAGACTCGGACGCAGCCGGCGCCTCCGTCCACGGCACGGCCAGTGAGCTGGTCCTCTACCTGTACGACCGGATCCAGGCCGACTCCTTGCACGTTGACGGAGACGCAGGGCTGCTCGACCTGCTCCGCGCCTGGGAGCCGGAGGAGAAGTAGGACGTAGCGGGGGCGGTTGGCCGCGCCACGAGCCGGTAGGACACGACTCTTCGCCAGGTTCGTCAGTCGCGGCACCGGGCTCAAACCCGCGAGGCGGCCTCGGGGCGTCACCAAGCCGACCGTCTACGTGGATGGCAGTGCGAATTTGTCCGTCCCAGCGATCACGAGAAGCGACGCGACTACCGTCGTCCCGATCTCGTCGAGAAGTCAGTCGATCGGGTGACTGCGGCGGCTGCCGTGCATGAGAGCAGGGCCTCTTGGTAGCTCGAAGGGTGTCGAGTCCAAGGTGCGGTTCAGGAGGCTCTGTTGTCGCATTTCTACGGCAACCCACGAGTGGGGTCCACTTCAGTCACTCTCGCGTGTGACTGTCTGGCTCACAGGTTCGGGAACGCCAGAGACCACGGGGCGCGCGAGCGTCGGTATACCACCACATGTCGGACGCCGAGTGGGCGGTGGTCCGGCCACTGCTGCCGGTGCCGGTCCTGCTGCGGGGCCGGGGCGGGGGCGGGCAACCGGAGGCTTATTGCCACCGTGCGATGCTGGACGCGATCCGCTACCTGGTCGACAACGGCACGAAGTGGCGGGCCATGCCTGCCGACTTCCCACCGTGGGACCGGGTCTACGCGTTCTTCCGGCGCTGGCGCAACCACGATCTGGTCCGCGAAGCCCACGACCGGCTCCGCCGCCTGGTCCGCGAGCGGGCCGGGCGGGTCTCGGAGCCGGGCGCGGGCGTGATCGACTCGCAGTCGGCCAAAGCGGATTGACCGTCGTCTCATCCGCGCCTGCGAGACGCACCGAGACGGCAACTGCGGCGGGACGCGGCGATCCGCCTCGTCCAGGTGGCCACCGGCCGCTTTACCCCCCTTGACACCCGCGACGGATTAAGACGGGTTAAGTCCGGGGGGGCCCTGTCTAATAAAAAAAAAACAAAAATCCAATACACACGGAAAGCTGAACAAAAGCCAGAA
>NZ_JARAYQ010000036.1:0-43048 GCF_033794505.1 Streptomyces sp. MB09-01
CTCCGCCGTAGCCCCCCAGAAGGCCGCGCCCGCCACCGAGGCCCCCGCGGGCCCCGAGCTGGTGACGCTCCGCGGCCCGTCGGCTGCCGTGGCCAAGAACATGAACGCCTCCCTGGAAGTGCCGACGGCCACGTCCGTCCGCGCCGTGCCGGTGAAGCTGCTGTTCGACAACCGCATCGTCATCAACAACCACCTCAAGCGCGCCCGGGGCGGGAAGATCTCCTTCACGCACCTGATCGGCTACGCGATGGTGCAGGCGATCAAGGCCATGCCGGGCATGAACTACTCCTTCGCGGAGAAGGACGGCAAGCCGACCCTGGTCAAGCCGGAGCACATCAACTTCGGCCTCGCGATCGACCTGGTGAAGCCCAACGGCGACCGCCAGCTCGTCGTCGCCGGCATCAAGAAGGCCGAGACCCTCAACTTCTTCGAGTTCTGGCAGGCCTACGAGGACATCGTCCGCCGCGCCCGCGTCGGCAAGCTGACGATGGACGACTTCACCGGTGTGACGGTCTCCCTGACCAACCCCGGCGGCCTGGGCACCGTCCACTCCGTGCCCCGCCTGATGCCCGGACAGTCGGTCATCATGGGCGTCGGCTCCATGGACTACCCGGCCGAGTTCCAGGGCACCTCGCAGGACACCCTGAACAAGCTGGGCATCTCCAAGGTCATGACCCTGACCTCGACCTACGACCACCGGGTCATCCAGGGCGCGGCCTCCGGCGAGTTCCTGCGCATCGTCGCGAACCTGCTGCTCGGCGAGGACGGCTTCTACGACGCCGTCTTCGAGTCGCTGCGCATCCCGTACGAGCCGGTCCGCTGGAACCGTGACATCGACGCCAGCCACGACGACGACGTCACGAAGGCCGCCCGCGTCTTCGAGCTGATCCACTCCTACCGGGTCCGCGGCCACGTCATGGCCGACACCGACCCGCTGGAGTACAAGCAGCGCAAGCACCCCGACCTCGACATCACCGAGCACGGCCTCACCCTGTGGGACCTGGAGCGCGAGTTCGCGGTCGGCGGCTTCTCCGGCAAGTCGATGATGAAGCTCCGCGACATCCTCGGCGTGCTGCGCGACTCGTACTGCCGCACCACCGGCGTCGAGTTCATGCACATCCAGGACCCGAAGCAGCGCCGCTGGATCCAGGACCGCATCGAGCGCCCGCACACCAAGCCGGAGCGCGAGGAGCAGCTGCGCATCCTGCGCCGGCTCAACGCGGCGGAGGCCTTCGAAACCTTCCTGCAGACGAAGTACGTCGGCCAGAAGCGCTTCTCCCTGGAGGGCGGCGAGTCCGTCATCCCGCTGCTCGACGCCGTCATCGACTCGGCCGCCGAGGCCCGCCTCGAAGAGGTCGTCATCGGCATGGCCCACCGCGGCCGCCTGAACGTCCTGGCGAACATCGTCGGCAAGTCGTACGCGCAGATCTTCCGCGAGTTCGAGGGCAACCTCGACCCGAAGTCCATGCACGGCTCCGGCGACGTCAAGTACCACCTGGGCGCCGAGGGCACCTTCACCGGCCTGGACGGCGAGCAGATCAAGGTCTCGCTCGTCGCGAACCCCTCGCACCTTGAGGCGGTCGACCCGGTCCTGGAGGGTGTCGCCCGCGCCAAGCAGGACGTCATCAACAAGGGCGGCACGGACTTCACGGTCCTCCCGCTCGCGCTCCACGGCGACGCGGCCTTCGCCGGCCAGGGCGTCGTCGCCGAGACGCTGAACATGTCGCAGCTGCGCGGCTACCGCACCGGCGGCACCGTGCACGTGGTCATCAACAACCAGGTCGGCTTCACCGCCGCCCCGGAGTCCTCGCGTTCGTCCATGTACGCGACCGACGTGGCCCGCATGATCGAGGCCCCGATCTTCCACGTGAACGGCGACGACCCGGAGGCGGTCGTCCGCGTTGCCCGTCTGGCGTTCGAGTTCCGCCAGGCGTTCAACAAGGACGTGGTCATCGACCTCATCTGCTACCGCCGCCGCGGCCACAACGAGTCCGACAACCCGGCCTTCACGCAGCCGCTGATGTACGACCTGATCGACAAGAAGCGCTCGGTGCGCAAGCTCTACACCGAGTCCCTCATCGGTCGCGGCGACATCACGCTGGAAGAGGCCGAGCAGGCGCTCCAGGACTTCCAGGGCCAGCTCGAGAAGGTCTTCGCGGAGGTCCGCGAGGCCGCCGCGGCTCCGGCCGCCGGCGCCCCGGTGACACCCGCGCAGACCGCGCAGGAGTTCCCGGTCGCCGTGAACACCGCGATCTCGCAGGACGTCGTCAAGCGGATCGCCGAGTCCCAGGTCACCATCCCCGAGGGCGTCACCGTCCACCCGCGTCTGCTGCCGCAGCTGCAGCGCCGCGCGGCGATGATCGACGAGGGCACCATCGACTGGGGCATGGGCGAGACCCTGGCCTTCGGTTCGCTGCTGATGGAGGGCACCCCGGTCCGGCTGTCCGGCCAGGACTCCCGCCGCGGCACCTTCGGCCAGCGCCACGCGGTCCTCATCGACCGGGAGACGGGCGAGGACTACACCCCGCTGCTCTACCTGTCGGACGACCAGGCCCGCTACAACGTCTACGACTCGCTGCTCTCCGAGTACGCGGCCATGGGCTTCGAGTACGGCTACTCGCTGGCCCGCCCGGACGCGCTGGTCCTCTGGGAGGCCCAGTTCGGTGACTTCGTCAACGGCGCGCAGACCGTCGTCGACGAGTTCATCTCCTCGGCCGAGCAGAAGTGGGGCCAGACCTCCGGCGTCACCCTGCTCCTCCCGCACGGCTACGAGGGCCAGGGCCCGGACCACTCGTCCGCGCGTCCCGAGCGCTTCCTCCAGATGTGCGCGCAGGACAACATGACGGTCGCGATGCCGACCCTGCCGTCGAACTACTTCCACCTGCTGCGCTGGCAGGTCCACAACCCGCACCACAAGCCGCTCATCGTCTTCACCCCGAAGTCGATGCTGCGTCTGAAGGCGGCGGCGTCGAAGGCGGAGGAGTTCACGACCGGCTCGTTCCGTCCGGTCATCGGTGACACCACGGTGGACGCGAACGCGGTCCGCAAGGTCGTCTTCTGCGCCGGCAAGGTCTACTACGACCTGGAGGCCGAGCGCGAGAAGCGCGGCATCACCGACACCGCCATCATCCGCATCGAGCGCCTGTACCCCCTCGCGGGTGCGGAGCTCCAGGCGGAGATCGCCAAGTTCCCGAACGCGGCGAAGTACATCTGGGCGCAGGAGGAGCCGGCGAACCAGGGTGCGTGGCCGTTCATCGCGCTGAACCTGATCGACCACCTCGACCTGGCGGTCGGCGCGGACGTCCCGGCGGGCGAGCGCCTACGGCGCATCTCGCGCCCGCACGGCTCGTCGCCGGCGGTCGGCTCCGCGAAGCGCCACCAGGCGGAGCAGCAGCTCCTGCTGAACGAGGTCTTCGAGGCGTAACCCGCCCCGGTTCCAGCGGTACGGAAGGCCCGGCCCCCCGAGGGGGCCGGGCCTTCCGGCGTAGCGGGCCCGGATTCCGGGCCGGTGCCTCCTCTGGGTCGCCCCGTACTTCTGCTCCGTCCTGTCAAGCCACGCCCCTCCGGGACATGACCGGGACCGGTACCGGCACCTCTACTGGAGACGTGATCGCGCGGCGACGGCCGCGGGGCCACGGACCCGACAGAGATCCCGTGGCGCCCCCCGCCGCCGGACCCCCGCCTTGGAGGAGCCCCCATGTCCTACGACGTCCACACCTCGACCCCCACCCGGCCCAAGCGGCGGATCGCCCGCTTCGTGATGCCCGTCGCCTCGGCCGCCTTCATCTGCGGAGCCGTCGTGCTGCCGGCGTCGGCGGCGGTCGCCCAGCCGCCGCAGTCGGCGGCCGGCGTCCGCTCCGACGTCTTCCCGAACCCCCACCAGGAGCCCGACGGCGGCGCCTACGGGCCGTACACCTGTCTGCCCGGCTACGTCTGGCGTGACAGCTTCGACGGGGACTCCCTCTGCGTCACGCCGCAGATCCGCGACCGGGCCCACGCGGAGAACCCCCACCGCCAGCCCGGCGGCGGCGCCTACGGGCCGTCCACCTGCATGCCCGGCTACGTATGGCGGGAGATGTGGGACGGCGACGTCAAGTGCGTCACGCCGGAGGAACGCGCCAGGTTCAAGGACCAGGTGTTCGACAACGGCCCCAACCTCATCCCGGTGCCGGACTAGTGGGCCCCGGAGGCGTTACCGGACCCGCTACGGCTGCGGCTCGAAGTCCCAGTACGGCCTCGTCTGCTGCTTCGCCGAGATCGTGTGGACGTGCTGGGCGCCCAGGGTGCGGGTCAGGCCCTTGATGCCCGCGTCCTCGTGTTTCGCGGCCTCCGTGTGCTCCCGTACGGAACGGAGGTCGGCCGCGAGCGCGATCTGCGCGCTCAGCGTCATCGGGTGGTCCGGGCCCAGCACCTGTTCGGCGGTGCGCAGGGTGTCCCGGCTCAGGTCCAGCGCGTCCTCCAGCCGGCCGGTGATGTTGCGGTGGCCGGTGGCGTTCAGGGCGCAGCCCAGGGTCCACGGGTGGCGGTCGCCGAGCGCGCCCCGCATGCCGACGAGGGCCTGCTCCGCCAGGGAGAGGGCCTCCGTGCGCTCGCCCTGGGCGCGGAGCACCAGTCCGAGGTTGCCGACCGTGCCGATGCTGTACGGGTGGGCGAGGCCGAGCTGCGACTGGTAGCCGCGGACCACGTCCTCGGAGATCCGGCGGGCCTCGCCGATGTCCCCGTACTCCCTGAGGTAGGTGGCGTAGTCGGAGGCGACCATCAGGGTCCACGGGTAGTCGACCCCGAAGACCCGCGTCGCCCGCTCCCACACGGTCCGCAGCCGCAGGCCCGCGCCGGGGATGTCCCCGGAACGGCGCAGGCACATCCCGAGGTTGTGCTCGGCGCGCAGGGTCTGCGGGTGGCCCAGCCCCAGCACCTGCGTGTTCAGCTTGACCCCCTGTTCCTGCCGGGTCTGCGCCTCCCGGTAGCGGCCCATCAGCCGCAGGCCCATGGCGCAGGCGATGCCGGAGGCGAGGGTGGAGATGTGCAGGGGCTTCAGGACCCGCTCGCGGCGGCGCAGGGTGTCCAGGTCGAGGTCGTAGGCGTCCTGGTAGCGGCCGAGCAGCCGGTAGGTGGCGGCGAGGTTGTTCTGGGCGTCCAGGGTGACGGAGTCGTCCTCGCCGAGCAGCTCCCGGTAGGTGCTCAGGCAGTGCTCGAAGATCTCCCGGGCCGGCTCGAACTTCGCGATGCACAGCAGGACGCCGCCGTACGCGCTGGTGGCGCGCAGGCTCTCCAGGTCCCGGTCGCCGCGCTCCGCGGTGAGCCGGCCGGACACGGCCTTGGTGAGGGTCTCGGCCCGCCGGAACAGGCCGAGGTTGCGCAGGGCGTTGCCGTACTGGTAGCTGAGCTCGCGCACCTTGGGGTGGTCCTCGCCGAGCACGGCCCGCCAGATGAGGTCGGTCTCCTCGGAGAGCCTCAGGCAGGTGCGGTACTCCCCGGCGAGGATCAGGTAGCGCAGGCAGCGCAGCAGGAAGTTCTGGATGCGCGGGTTGCCGCTGGTGAGCACCCCGGAGGGGGCCAGGTGCGGGACGAGTTCGGCGTAGCGGGGCCAGAGCCGGGAGTCGGAGGGCCCGCCGGGGTCGGCTGCGGCGAGGACCTGCCGGACGGCCCGGGCGAGCGGTTCGGCCTCCTCCTCGGAGAGGTTCTCGCGGACGATGCCGTGGACCATGCGGTGCAGTTGCACGGTCTCCAGTCCGCCGCCGCCCTCCTCCAGGGGCAGGTCGGAGTACTCGAGCCGGACGACGGAGAACTGGACGAGCTTGTTGAGGGCGGCGTTCCACCGGATCTGGTCGTTGATCAGCCCGGCGAGCTCTTCGGGCACGTCGTCGGCGGGGAATTCGCGCAGCAGCCGCAGCGGCACCGGCCCCGGGGCGAAGAAGACGAACAGCCGGAGCAGGGCGAGGGCGTCGGGGAAGTTCTCCCGGACGTTGTTGAGGAGTATGGCGAGGGCGGTGGGGAAGGGCAGCGGGTAGTCCTCGGAGACGGTGACGGCCTCGTGGGAGTCCATCCGGCGCTGCAGCAGGGTGAGGTAGTCGCCCACCGGGAGCGGGGAGTCGGCGAGCCAGCCGGCCGTCTGGTCGAGGGCGAGCGGGTAGTCCTCCAGGGCCTCGGCGAGCTGGTCGGCCTCGTCGGCGGTCAGGCGCAGGGCCCGGCGGCGGATGAAGGTGATCGACTCGGGGCGGGCGTAGAGCGGGACCTCGACGAGGCTGGTGTGCCGGGCGGCCCATTCGCGGTTGCGGGAGGTGATGATCACGTCGCCGGCGCCGGAGGGCAGCAGGTCGATGAGGTCGTCGGGGTTGTCGCAGCCGTCGAAGACCATCAGCCAGCGGCCGTACGGGGATCCGCGCCGCAGCGCTTCGAGGACGGCCCGGATCTGCTCGCCGTAGCTGCCCGCGCCCCGGGGCAGCCCGAGGGCGGGGGCGAGGTCGGCGAGGCGTTCGCGCAGGGTGGGCCGGTCCTCGGCGGGGACCCACCACACCACGTCGTACTCGGAGGCGAAGCGGTAGGCGTACTCGGTGGCCACCTGCGTCTTGCCGACGCCGGAGAGGCCGAGCAGGGTGACGGTGGACGCGCCGGCCGGTGCCTCGGTCAGGGCTTCGCGCAGGGTTCCGATGACGTCGTTGCGGCCGGTGAAGCGCGGGTTGCGGCGCGGGACCCGGCCCCAGATCTCGGGCGGGTCGTTCGGGAAGCGGGGTCCGCGGCGGCCGGTCTCGGTGCCGATCCGGTCGGTGGGCAGCTCCAGCCGTCGCAGCACGCGGTACTCGGCCTCGTACGCGTCCAGGCCCCACAGGTCGGTCTTCTCCAGCACGGCGACGGCGCTGGGAAGCGGGGCGTCGGTGAGGCAGACGGCCGCGAACCGGTCGGGGTGGCGGTCGGTGACGGCGCGCAGGGCGGTGTTCCACTCCTCGTCGGCGTGGGTGCCGGCGGAGAAGTAGCGCTCGCTGAGGACCAGGAGGACCCGGCTGCCGGAGCGGGCGAGGTCGTCGAGGGCCTGGGCGATGCCGGGGCTGTTCTGCGGGTCCCAGCGCTGGAGGGCGACGCGGTGGCCGTGTTCCTCCAGGCGGTGGCCGATCCACACGGCCCAGGGGCGGTTGAACCCGGCGAAGCTGATGACGAAGCGCTGCGGCTGCGCGTGCGGGTACGGGTGCGGGGTGGTGCCCTGGTCCTGCCGACTACCGGTGGTCATGCGCCGTCTCCCTGGGCTCCGGGCAGTGGACGGGACTGAAAAGGTACCGCAGCGGTGCCGGCGGGCGCGGCCCCTCAACCGCGGGCGAACGGGGCGAGTTCGGGGTGCGCCTCGCACCAGGCGCGCCGCTCCCGGTCGACGGCCCGGCGGGCCGCGGCGTGCTGGTCGCCGGGCGGCGGCAGCTCGTCCATGGCCCGCTCGGCGGCCGCCATCGCCTCGGTGAACTCCCGCCCCGCGGCGGTCAGCCGGTCGTGGGCCCGCAGGGCGGGCAGGACGGCGGCCACCTGGGCGCGGATCCGGGCGTGCTGGGCCCAGGCGCCGCGCGCCCCGTAGAGGGCGGCGCGCTGCCAGTACCCGGCCAGGGCCAGGTGGGCGTAGGCGCCGTGCAGGAGTCCCTCCAACGGGCGGGGGTCGCCGCGCCACGGGGCCCAGTGGCGGGGCGTGCGGTCGGCGGTGTGCAGGGTCAGGACGTCGGCGAGGGCGGCGAGTTTGCCGTGCTGGACCTCGTGGACGAGGGTGGCGGCCAGGGCGGGCGGGGCCTGCGCGCGGGCCAGGACGGAGCCGGCGGCCGCGGGCAGGGTGGCGCCGTTGGAGCGGGAGCCGCCGGAGAGCGGTACGACGGAGCGCAGCAGTTGTCCCGTTTCCTCCGCGCGGACGGTGT
Organism: Streptomyces sp. MB09-01; assembly: GCF_033794505.1. Taxonomy (NCBI): domain Bacteria; kingdom Bacillati; phylum Actinomycetota; class Actinomycetes; order Kitasatosporales; family Streptomycetaceae; genus Streptomyces; species Streptomyces sp. MB09-01. The sequence continues at coordinate 7,887 of NZ_JARAYQ010000036.1, forward strand.
CGTACCGCAGGAGCAGGGTGAGCGCGCCCGACCACTGGGTGTCCCAGCGCTTGTGCCCCTTCGGCGTGAGCCGGCGGGCGGGGCGGACGGGCGCGGGCTGCGCGGGGCCGGGCGCCCGATAGGGGTCGAGGTCGTCGAGGGCGGTCCGGCCCCCCGGCAGGGCGTGCAGGGGCACGCTGGCGGGGTCGTCGGGGTCCCAGGAGCGTTCGGTGAGGGTGAGCGGGCCGGGGCGGTCCGGGCGCAGCAGTCCGAGGGTGGGCAGGACGAGCCGGCCGTGCTGGGGCCGCAGGGTGTGGGTGAAGGCGATGCCGGCGCGCAGGGCGGCGGCGACGGCGAGGGCCCCGAGGTGGCCGAGGTCGGGCGGGGGGCCGTAGGAGGCGTGCAGCCGGCGCAGGGTCTCCTCGGCCCAGACCCCGGTGGCCGGGTAGTGCAGTACGTCGCGCACGGCGCCCGCGTCGCGGCGCTCGGCCTCCTCCAGCAGGGCCCAGTGGTCGGCGGCCTCCCCGGACGGGCCGCCGGGGGCGGCGTCGAGGACCGCGCGTAGCAGGAGCAGGCGTTTGGAGCGGCGCACGTCGCGGACCAGGCGGGTGCCTTCCGTGGAGGGCTCGGTGGAGGCGAGGGCGCGCAGGGTGCGGGAGGAGACGGTGAAGGCGGTGAGGGCGGTGGTCATGAGGCGACCGCCGGCGGATGGGCGGCGGCGGCCCGGGCGGCTCGCCGGGTGGCGGCCGGGGCGGCCTGGGCGGCTCGCCCGGTGACGGTCTGCGCGGTGGGCCGGGAGGTGGTCGCGGGGGCCTGCGCGGCGCGGTGGACGGCGGCGGCGATGTGCCGGATCAGGACCTGGAGGTCGGCGCAGTACACGGACGGCTGCCGGAAGCCCTCGCCGGCGCGGTAGCGGTGCGGGTAGTGCCCGCCGCCGCACACCTCGACCAGCTCGCAGGCGCGGCATCCGGCGGCGAGCGCGTCCCGTCCGAGCTGGCGGGCGGCGAGGCCGGGGTGGTCGAGGAGCTCGTCGAAGCTGTGGGTGTCGAGGCTCATGCCGGTCGCGGCGGCGCCCTCGTACGCGGATTTCAGCGAATCGGCCTGTTCGATGGAGCCATCGGTCTCGATCACGGCGGTGGCGGCGGGCGCGAGCCCGAGGGTCTCGGTGGCGGCGGGCAGGCCGATCAGCAGGGCGATGATCTCCTCGAAGAGCCGGATCCGGGTGCGCCGCACCCCGTCGTGCCACCAGCGCTCGAAGACGGCGAGCAGCCAGTCGGCGTACGGGGCCAGGCCCGGGTGGTGGCCGGGGGGCGGGGTGCTCCAGTTGGCGAGCGGCAGCAGCAGCCCGACGCTGGGCGGGGCGAAGGCGAGCAGGGACTCGTAGGTCTCCACGGGGTCCTGGCCGAGGTCGACGACGCACAGCACCCCGGCGTAGCTGTCCGGATGCCGTGCCAGCAGCCGTAGGCCCCGGGCGGCCGCCCCGAAGCCGGGCCGCCCGGCGTGGTCCACGCGCCGGGCGTTGTGCGCGGGCAGTCCGCCGTCGAGGCTGACGCCGACGCGTATCCCGGCGGCGGCGAGCGCGGTGAGGCGGCCTCGGGTGAGCAGGGTGCCGTTGGTCTGGACGGTGGCGGTGACCCGGGTGCGCGGGGCGGCCCGGGCCACGGCGGCCCGTACGGCCTCGACGGGCCCGGCCAGCGCGGCGGGGGCGGTGAGCAGGGGTTCGCCGCCGTGCAGCACCAGGTCGACGCGGGGCAGGGCGTGGGCGGCGGCGTGCTCGGCGATCCGCTCGGCGGCGCGGGCGGCGGTGGCCGCGGTCATGGCGGACGGCTGGCCGCGCCAGCTCTGGTCGGCCATTTCGTAGACGTAGCAGTAGGTGCAGGCGAGGTTGCAGCGGCTGCGCGTCTTGAGCACGAACTGCCGGATCGGATGCGGCCGGTGGCCCGCGGCCCGTTCCGCGGCCACGTCGAGCCGGGCATAGGGCCAGGGCGCGTACCGGGCGTGGCGCAGCCGCTGCGCCACGGCGGGGTCCGGCTTCGACTGGGCGGGGTCCTGGTGCGGGGCGGAGCCGGCGCCGCCGCGCGCGGGCGGCGCGGGCAGCACGGAGTCGCTCGTGACCGCTCGCCTCATCGCCCTGCCTCCCTCCCCCGTGCCTCCGGGAGGCAACCCCCGGCGGACGGTCCATCCCTGCCCTTCGGACGGTCCCGGCTAACGGCGGAAAGTGGTCAACTCGCTTTCAAGGTGGGGCGGATCAGACGCATTCCGGTCAGGTCACCCCGGAGTCGAAGGCGTTGAGGATCTCGGCCGGATGCGTCACCCGCTCGACCATGCCCTCGATCACCTGGGCCAGCACGGGATGGTCGATCCCGCGCAGCGCGGCCAGGTCCAGCCCGGAGAGGTCGGGCAGGCGCCCGGGGCACGCCGGGGTCGCCGCCTCCACTTCCTGCCGCTTCGTCACCATGTGCCGCTGCTCCCCCTGTCGCGTCGCGGACCGGACGGTCCACTGCCCTTTCCCTCCGGCCGGTCCGCGGAAACAGCGCGCCCCGCTCACGGCCGCCACCGTCAGAGCCCGGCTTCCAGGGTCCGCACCCGGGCGCGGAGCGCCTCCGTCCGCCCTTCGGCCTCGGCCGCGGCCCCGGCACCCGCGCCGGGCCGCGCCCACAGCTCCAGCGCGGAGCGGTAGGCGTCCAGGGCCGCCCGGGGGCGGGCGAGGAGCTCCAGCACCTCTCCCCGCGACTCCTGTGCGCGGGCCGCCAGCCGGACGGCCGTGCCGATGTCGCCCTCGCTTCCCGCAGGGGCCGCAGCGGCCTGGTGGCCTTCGTGGCCGTCACGGCTTTCGCGGTCGGCCTCCAGGGCCGCCCGCCAGGCCCGCCGGTAGGAGTCCGCCGCCCGGTCGAGGCGCTCCACCGCCCGGGTGTGACCGTGGATCTCCTGCTGCACGTCGCCGTGGTCCCGCCAGGCCCGGGCCCGCTCCAGCGGGCTGCGGCTGTGCCGGACGGCCACTTCCAGCAGGTACTCCGCCTCCCGCAGGTCCACCGGGTCGCCCTCGTACGCGTGCCGCAGCCGCAGCCCGGTGGCCAGCCGCACCAGCCGGTGCGCGGCTCCCGGGTCCGACTGCGGGACCGCGGCCCGGCTGTCGCGCAGCACGCGCACGGCGGCCCCGGTGAACCGCCGCCCGTCGGCGGCGCGGGCCCGCTCCAGGAGCACCTCGCCCCACTCGGGCAGCACCTCCCCGAAGGCCTCCCCGTCGCGGGGGATCAGCCGCCGGGCCCGGCCGTAGGCCTCGGCCGCTTCCTCCAGCGCCGCCGGGTCGGCGTCCCTCGCGTACCGCTCCCGGTGCACCCGGGCCAGGCACACGAGGGCGGCCACCCGCAGCTCCGGGTCCCCGCCGGCCCGCTCCAGGGCCGTGGTCAGCTGGCCGGCCGCCTCCTCCAGCCGCGCCGGCAGGTACCGCAGCGCGCCGGCCAGGTCCACCCGCACCCGGGCCTCGCCGACCGTGCCCGCGGCCGGGCCGGTGCCCGTGCCCGCGCCCGGCACGGCCAGCCGGGCCGCGGCCTGTTCGGCCAGGGCCGTGCGCTCGGCCAGGTTCTCCGTACGGGGCAGGAGGGCCAGGAGGACCCGGCCCAGGGCCCGTTGCAGCTCGGGGTCCGGCCCGGGCTCCGAGGGATCCGGGGACGCGTCCGGGTCCGCGTCGAGGGCCCCGCCGGGGGTGGCCGGGGGTCCCGCCAGGGGTTCCAGGGCCGCGCGGGCCTCCCGGAGCGCCCCCGCGTCCGCGCGCAGCCCGCTCAGCCGGATCAGGGTCTCGGCCCGCCGCACCGCGCAGTCCCTGCGCAGCGCCGGGTCTGCCGTGGCCCCCGCCGCCGCGAACTCCCGGTCCGCCTCGGCCAGCAGCTCCGCGTCGGGGCCGTGGGCCAGTGCCCGCTCGTACAGCACCCGGCCGAGGGCGGCCCGCGCCGCCGGAGTCCGCAGCCCGGTCACGGCACGTTCCGCCTCGGCGAGGACTTCCGGGTCCCGCTGGGCCGCCCACAGCCGCAGCAGCGCGCCCGCCAGCTCGGTCTCCGCCTCCTCCGGCGGGTCGCCGGGCGCCACCGGGGCCGTCACCGCCCGCCGCAGCACCGCAACGGCCTCGTGCAGGGCCCGCGCACCGCCGTCCGGTCCCCCGTCGGCGGCCGCGTCCGCGAGCCGGTCCCGCGCGGCGCGCACCGCCCCGGCCCGCCCGAGCACGGGGGCGGGAGGAGGCTCGCGCCGGCCCGCTCCCTGCTCCGGCATGCCGGGCAGGTAGCGCCGTACGACCTTGGCCGAAACCTGCGCGAAGGCCTGCGGCAGCCGCCCCTCGGGCACCCGCTCGGCCTCCTGCGGCCCGGGGTCGACCGCCGTCGGCGGCACCCCGGTGAGCTGCGAGACCGCGAGCGCGGGGAAGTTCCGTACGCCCCGGCCGAAGTGCGCCAGCACGTACTCCGAGCAGTGCTTGAGCACCAGGGCGGCCTCGTCCCGTCCCAGTGGCCCCAGCAGCACGTCCTGCACCCCGGGGACGAATTCGTACCAGTGCCCCGGCCCCGGCCCGCTGCGCCGCAGCAGCCCGCTCAGCAGGACCTCCGCCAGGTCGGAGGGCTCCGAGTCCGGCAGCATCGTGCGCTGCACCAGCCGCATCACGGGCAGCGTCAGCGGCGCCGCCGACAGGTACACCGCCAGCTGTACGGCCCGGGGCGCGGCCGAGGACCGGAACCGCGCCACCAGCTCGCGCGGCGGCCGTACCGCGCGCGGCGGCGGCACGGGTGCGGCCGGATGGTCGGCCAGCACCCGGCCCACCTCGGCCGGTACCGGCCCGGTGCCGAGTCCGGCGACGAGCCGGGCCCAGGCCCCGAGGGCGGTCGGGCTCGGCGGCAGCACGGGCACGGTCAGCCCGCCCGTGAGCCGTCCGGGCGGCAGCGGCCGGTCCGGCCGGAACTTCAGCTGCTGCCCGCCGCCCTCCAGCCGGGTCAGCGTGCCCCGTTCGGTCGGCAGCCAGCTGCGGCCCCACAGCCGCTGCGGCAGCGGCTGGACCACCATGCACGGGGTGCACCCGGCCCACCGGTACAGCAGCCGCTGCGCGGCGCCCTCGCGCCACAGCGGCCCGGCGCAGTCGGAGACCACCATGGTCAGGGCCCGCCCGGTCGGGTCCCGCACCTGGTCGCCGGAGCGCAGCCCGGAGCCGGGTACGGAGCTGCGCCCGAGGACCGCCGTACCGTCCGCGAGGCGGTGCAGGTAGTGCACCTGGACGTCCCGGAAGGCCCCCAACCGCTCGCACACCGAGCGCAGTTCGTCGAACATGTCCTGCCAGACGGCCATCGACGGGGACGCGTCCATCACCAGCCTGACGGTCGCCTCGCGCCGGTGCTCCGGCCGGAGCACCGGGATGACCAGGCCGAGGGCCCGGGCGCTGGCCTCGGCGGTGGCCGGTTCGTCGATCACCAGCCGGGTGGGCGGGGCGGGCGGCCGGTGCCGCTGAAGGGCGCGCAGGGCCCGCTGGATGTCCAGGATGCGCGGCAGCGCGGCGGCCCGGGGCACCCGTACGGGCACTCCGTACTCCTCGGGCGACTCCTCCGGCCGGTCCCCCTCGGCGCCTCCGGCGCGGCGTGCCCCGGATGCGTAGAGCCGGACCGGATCATCGGCGTCCGCCTCTTCCCGTTCGGGCTCCACGGGCTTGCCGGCCGGATCCGCGGCGTCCTGGTCCGGGTCCGGCCCGCGCGCGCCCGGTGCGGCCGGCCCCGGCCCGCGGATGTGCCCGGCCAGCCACAGTGCATCGGCGAGCTCCTCGGCGCTCGGGTCGAGGCCGGCGGCGCGCAGCAGCGCGGCAAGCTCGCGGACGCCCGGCGCGGCCGGGGCGGCCGGGGCGCCGGGGACGGTCCGGCGGGATCCGGGTTCGGGTGCGGCGGGCGGCACGGCCCGTCACCTCGGGCGGTCGAGGCGCTGGATGAGCAGGTCCGCGAGGTCCTCCCGGGTGGGCGGGGAGGCGTGGTGGGTCAGGTACACGGCGTTGAGCAGCTGGTCGGCGGCGACCAGTTCGGTCTGGGAGCGGCTGAGGAACTCCCGGATCAGGTCCGCCCCGAGCCGGGCGGCCTCCTCCCCGAGGTGGGCGCGGACCAGGGTGGCGAGCCGCTTCTCCCCGGGCTGCCCGAGCTTGAGCTGGATGCAGCGCCGCAGCAGGGCGGCCGGGAAGTCCCGCTCCCCGTTGCTGGTCAGGATGATGAAGGGGAACTCCCGGCAGCGGACCCGGCCGCCGCGGACGGTCACCTTGGTCCCGTCGTCGGTGAGCACCTGCACCTCGGGCTCGGTGTCGGCGACCCGCTCCAGCTCGGGGAGCGCGAACTCCCCTTCCTCCAGCACGTTCAGCAGGTCGTTGGGCAGGTCGATGTCGCTCTTGTCGAGCTCGTCGATGAGGAGCACCCGGGGCCGCCCGGTGGGCAGCAGGGCCGTTCCCAGCGGTCCGAGCCGGATGTACTTCCCGATGCCGGGTGCCGCGCCCGGGGACCCGTCGGCCGGCCCCGCTCCCGCTCCCGCGCCCCCGCTCGCGCTCGCGCTCGCCGCGAGCTGTACGTCCTGCAGCCGCGCGAGGGCGTCGTACCGGTACAGCCCGTCCTGCAGCACGGTCCGCGACACCACCGGCCAGCGCAGCACCCGCCCCAGCTTCAACTCGTGGGCGACGGCGTGCGCGAGCGTGGACTTACCCGTTCCGGGGAAGCCCGTCACGAGGAGCGGCCGCCGCAGGTAGAGCGCCGCGTTGACGGCCTCCAGCTCCTCGGGCTCCGGCCGGTGCAGCTCGGCGGCCTGCCGGTGCGCCCCGAGCCGCCGGGCCACGTTGGCGTCGGCGGCCGCGGCGGGCCCGCCCGGCTCGGCCACCGGCCCGCCGTCGAAGTCCCGCCAGGGCGGCGGGTCGGGCAGGGCGTCGATCCCGTCATGGGGCTCACCGACCCCCCGGTATATGAGCCACTCGTCGTTCATTGCCCCTCCCTCACTCGGATCGGCCGGGCCCGGTGCCGTCACAGGTCGCCCTGCAGCGGTTCGTCGTCCGGCAGCGGCCGCGCCGGGTCCTCCCACACCAGCCCGGTCCCGGCCGCCCAGTACGCGTCGGGGTCCGCCCCGTGCGCCCGCCCCCGCAGTGCCTGCAGCCGCAGCGGCAGCGCCTCCGCCCGCCCGGCGTCGGCCAGTTCCTCCCGCAGGCCGCGGTGGAACGGCGCGCAGGAGGCCGCCGGATCCGACGGGGGCCGCCGGGTCACCACCACCCCGTACCCGGCCTCCCGCACCGCGTGCAGCGAGCCGAGCGTGGGCTCCTGGTCCGCCGCCCGGCAGTGCACCGGCACGGTGTTGTCGGGCAGTCCCGTCAGCCACTCGGTGGCGGGGCTGCGCGGGCGCCCCCCTGCGCAGTCGGCCCGTTCGTCCAGCAGCGGCCCCGCCTGCACCCGCGCCCACCGGGCGGCAGCCCCGGGGTGCCCGCGGCCCTCGGGGCCCTCGGGATCCGCGGGGTGCGCGCGGCCCGCCGGATCCCCGGGATCCGCCGTCTGCCCGGGATCCGCCGGGTGCCCGGCTCCGGCCCGCCCGCCGGGATGACGCAGCACCACCGGCCGCTGCACGCCCAGCGGTACGCCGCCCGCCACCACCCACTCGTCCACGGCCAGCCCGAACAGCTCCGGGGCCACGGCCACTTCGAGCAGGGCCGCCGCCTCGTGGGTGTCGCAGCGCCGGAAGGCCTCGGCGAGCGGGACCCGCAACGCCTCCGGCAGACCCGCCAGGGTGGCGCGCACGCCCGAGTCCACCGGGGTCACCCGCCCGGGGTGCGCCGGGCCGGCCAGGACGGAGACCCGCCAGTCGTAGACGTCCTCCCAGCCGTGCGCCCACACCTCCAGCAGCACCGAGGCCCCCGGCGGCAGCCCGCCGGCCCGGCGGGCGGGGCCGCCCACCGCCCGGCCGGCCGAGGCCCGCCGGCGCCGCTCCCGCTCCGCGAGGCCCCGCTCGTGGCGCTCGCCGAGCTCCCGCCGCAGCGGGCGCCACAGCCGCTCGGCCGTGGCCCGGATCCAGTCCCACAGCTCCTCGTCCGCGCCCGGGGTCGGCGGCTCCCGGTAGTCGGCCACGCTCACGTCCGTCGCGTACCGGAGCATGGCCGCGGCCTCCGCCGTCCCGCCGGGCGGGTCGTGCAGCAGCCCCAGCCCGTCGCGCCAGCTCAGCGGGGCGGGCGGCTGCGGGTCCGGCTCCTCCCCGCGGGCCGCCTCGACCAGGGCCCGTACGACCTCGGAGGAGCCGGGAGGGGGCAGTTCGGCCAGCAGCCCGCACAGGGTGGTGCGCTCGCCGGGGGTGAGCCGGCCGCGGCCGCCGTACGGGGCGCCGTCCTCCGGCGGGAGCTCGCCGTGCACGTCCGTCCAGGTGCGGCGGTTGTCGAGATCGCTGAGGTGCTGGTCGTAGTGGTGCAGGTCGTGGGCCTGCATGACGCGGCGGTAGAGCCCGACCTGGCCGCGCGCGGGCATCGGCAGCGTGCGCAGCTGCACGACGGACACGGCGAGCCCGCCGCCCGCCCCGTGCCGCCGGGCCTTGAGCACCCCGACGACCTCCCCGCGGGCCAGGTCCACCACGGGGCCGCCGGACATGCCGGGGTCGATCCCGTCGTCGTCGCCGAGCCGGATGGCAGCGCCGTTCCCTGCGCTGCCGCGCAGCCGGGTGGTGCGGCCGGTGATCTCGGGGGTGCCGAGGTCCTCGGTGCAGCCGAAGTAGGCGACCTCGTCGAAGCGGGGTCTGGACCGGTCGGTCAGCCAGACGCAGGCGTGCGACACCGGGGCCAGGACCCTGAGCAGCGCCAGGTCGGGCAGGTCCCACAGGGCGCCCCGGCGGGGGCGCCGCTCCTCCAGCCGCTCGGGCAGTACGCACTCCACGCGCCCGGTGACCGTCCCGGTCGCCCCGTGGGCCCCGGAGGAGAAGGTGATGCCGACCTCGCGTCCTGTCAGACGCACCGCAGCACCCCCTTCGCCGACCACGTGCGCGCACGTCAGGACCCAGCCGGGGGCGATGAAGAAACCGCTCCCCCACGTGGGACCGGTCCGATGGCTGCCGGGGTTGTCATACCCGCCCGGCGGGGCGTGAACGCGTACGGTCGCGGCCTGGAGGAGGGGCTCGAGGAGCTCGAAGGCGCGCGCCGAGCCGGTCGTGCGCCCGTCCCTCATCCGCACCCCCCGCTCGTTGGGCATCCAGGCTAGCCCCGGGGACGCCACGGGCGGGAGGCCTCTTCGGCCCCGCGGATTATCCTGGCGGGAAACACCCCCTGCACACCCACATCACGGCACGGAGCCCGACTTGTACTTCACCGATCGCGGCATCGAGGAGCTGGAGAAGCGGCGCGGCGAGGAGGAGGTCACCTTCGAGTGGCTCGCCGAGCAGCTGCGCACCTTCGTCGACCTGAACCCCGACTTCGAGGTCCCGGTGGAACGCCTGGCCACCTGGCTGGCCCGCCTGGACGACGAGGACGACGACGCCGACGAGTGAGCACGGCGCGTACCCGCAGGACGCGGGGCCCCGGAGCGGGGAACGGGAACGGCCCGGCTGCCACAGGCAGTCGGGCCGTTCTCGTCGGAGTCGTCGGGCGCCGGATCAGGCGGCCTTGGTCTCCCAGAAGATGCGGTCGATCTCGGCGATGAGCTCGAGCGCCTTCGCGCCGGTCGCCGGGTCGTTGGACGCCTTGGCGGCCGAGAGGGCCTTCAGGGTGTCGTTGACCAGGGTGTGCAGCTGGGGGTACTTCTCGAAGTGCGGCGGCTTGAAGTAGTCGCTCCACAGCACCGAGACGTGGTGCTTGGCGAGCTCGGCGCGCTGCTCCTTGATGGTGATGGCGCGCGCGCGGAAGTCGGCGTCTTCGTTGGCCTGGTACTTCTCCTGCACGGCCTTGACGGACTCGGCCTCGATGCGGGCCTGGGCAGGGTCGTACACGCCGCACGGAAGATCGCAGTGGGCGGAGACCTTCGCCTTGGGGGCGAAGAGGCGGGAAAGCATGGAGTGTGTCCTCCTCGTGATCGTCTTCTCAAGGGGGAGATTACTCGCTGAACAACCGGATTTCGCGGGCGCCCCCATGGGCTTAGGACAAAAGTCCAGGGGCTCGGCCGGAGCGGTGAGCGAATGTACGGACCGGTGCGGCAGCATGCGGGGGTGACGAGGAGGACACGCATGGTGGAGAACGGGCGCCCGCGGAAGCGGTTCGGGGTGGTGGAGGTGACGGGGGCGTCGATGGTGCCGACGTTGACCAACGGGGACCAGGTGGTGGTCCGCTACGGGGCCGCCGTCCGCCCGGGTGACGTGGTGGTGCTGCGCCATCCCTTCCAGCAGGACCTGCTGGTGATCAAGCGTGCGGTGGAGCGGCGGCCGGGCGGCTGGTGGGTACTGGGCGACAACCCGTACAACCAGACCGGCGACAGCACCGTCTACGGGCCGGTGCCCGGCGAGCTGGTGCTGGCGACCGCGGTGCTGCGCTTCCGGCCGCGCGAGGAGGATCAGCGCTCGCTGAGGGCCCGGCTGTCCTGGGCGGCCTCGGCGCTGCGCCCCCTGCGGGCGGACGTCTCGGCCTCCAGCCGCTTGCGGGCGCGGTAGGCCGCCACGTTCGCGCGGGTGGCGCAGCGGTCGGAGCAGTAGCGCCGGGAGCGGTTGGTGGAGGTGTCGAGGTAGGCGTTGCGGCAGGGCGCGGCCTGGCACAGGCCGAGGCGGTCGGGGCCGTGCTCGGTGAGGGCGAAGGCCAGGCCCATGGCCGCCATGGCGGCGTAGCCCGCCGATGCGTTCGAGGGGTGCTCGGCGAGGTGGATGTGCCAGTCGGGGCGGCCGTCCTCGCCGATGGTCGTGTGCCCGGAGACCTGGGGGCTGACGGGGAACTCCATGAGCAGCGAGTTCAGCAGGTCGACCGCGAGGACGTGGTCACCGCCGTCGGCGGCTTCGAAGACGGCGCGCAGCCGGGCCCGTACGTTGCGGAAGCGGGTGACGTCGGTGTCGGTGACGCGGCGGGCCATCTGCACGCTTGCGCCGAACAGGGCACGGACGGCGTCCACGGAGGTGAGCTCGTCCTTGTTGCGGGCCGGCTCCTCGGTGTTGACCAGGCGCACGGCGAAGTCCGAGTAATGGGCCAGTTCCACTTGTAGTCCTTACGGCTGCGGATTAACGTCTCCGGTAACGGCTGAGACGTCTTCGAGGGTATTACGTATGGAGGGGTTCGTGATGGCGAATACGGCGAATACGGCAGATACGGCCACCGGGGCGGGGTACTGGCAGGCCTGGCAGGACAGCTGGGACCGGCAGCAGGAGTGGTACATGCCCGACCGCGAGGAGCGGTTCCGGGTGATGCTGGACATGGTCGAGGCCTTGGTGGGACCCCACCCCCCGGGTGCTGGATCTCGCGTGCGGTACGGGAAGTATCACGGACCGCGTCCTCAAGAGGTTCCCGGGAGCCACCGGCACGGGCGTCGATCTCGACCCCGCGCTGCTGGCCATCGCCGAGGGCCACTTCGCCGGGGACGAGCGGGTCACCTTCGTCACCGCAGACCTCAAGGACCCGCACTGGCGCGCCGCCCTCCCCCACGACTCCTACGACGCGGTCCTGACCGCCACCGCCCTGCACTGGCTGCACAGCGAGGACCTCTCCGTCCTGTACGGGCAGCTCGCGCCGCTGGTGGCCCCGGGCGGGGTGTTCATGAACGCCGACCACATGCCCGACCCGGCCACCCCCCGCATCGACGCCGCCGAGCACGCCCACCGGCACGCCGGGATGGACCGGGCCAGGACGGCCGGCGCGCTGGACTGGCGCGAGTGGTGGGACCTGGCCGCCGCGGACCCGGTCCTCGCGGAGCCGGTGAAGCAGCGCTTCGCGATCTACGGGGAGCACGCGGACGGCGACACCCCGCCCGAGGCCTGGCACACCGCCGCCCTGCTCGGAGCGGGCTTCGCGGAGGCCCGTACCGTCTGGCGCTCCCCCTCGGACGCGCTGGTCCTAGGTCTGAAGTAGGGACTTGAGCACGTGTGAGGGGCGGTACGGGAATCCCGTACCGCCCCTCACCTGTCCGCCGGTGCGACCGGGGCGCCCGAGCGCCGGAGCGCTAGAGCACCTTGGACAGGAACGCCTTCGTGCGGTCGTGCTGCGGGTTGCCCAGCACGTCGCGGGGGTGACCCGACTCGACGACCACGCCGCCGTCCATGAAGACGAGGTTGTCGCCGACCTCGCGGGCGAAGCCCATCTCGTGCGTGACCACGATCATGGTCATGCCCGATTCGGCCAGGTCCCGCATGACGTCCAGGACGTCGCCCACCAGCTCCGGGTCGAGCGCCGAGGTGGGCTCGTCGAAGAGCATCAGCTTCGGCTCCATGGCCAGCGCGCGGGCGATCGCCACGCGCTGCTGCTGGCCGCCGGAGAGCTGGGTGGGGTAGTTCCCGCCCTTGTCGCCGAGGCCCACGCGGTCCAGCAGCTTGATGGCGCGCTCGCGCGCCACCGCCTTGGACTCGCCCTTGACCATGACCGGGGCTTCCATGACGTTCTCTATGGCCGTCATGTGCGGGAAGAGGTTGAAGCGCTGGAAGACCATGCCGATGTCCCGGCGCTGGGCCGCGACCTCGCTGTCCTTCAGCTCGTAGAGCTTGTCGCCCTTCTGGCGGTAGCCGACGAGCTGCCCGTCGACGTACAGCCGTCCGGCGTTGACCTGCTCCAGGTGGTTGATGCACCGCAGGAAGGTCGACTTGCCGGAGCCGGACGGGCCGACCAGGCAGAAGACCTCACGCGGGGCGACCTCCAGGTCGATGCCCTTGAGGATGTGCGCCGCACCGTAGGACTTGTGGACGCCCTCGGCCTTCACCATGGCAGTCGTCATCAGGCCACCGCCTTGCGGTTCGAGAAGCTGGACAGTTTCGCCTTGATCTTCTGCATCGGCGTGGGCGGCAGCGAGCGGAGCGCACCACGGGCGTAGCGGCGCTCCAGGTAGTACTGGCCGACGCTGAACACGCTGGTCAGGGCGAGGTACCAGATCGACGCGACGAAGAACATCTCCATCACCGCGAACGACGTGGACGCGATGTCCTGGGCCGCGCGCAGCAGGTCGAAGTACTGCACGGCGACGACCAGCGACGAGGTCTTGAGCATGTTGATGAACTCGTTGCCGGACGGCGGCACGATCACCCGCATGGCCTGCGGGAGCACGACCCGGCGCATGGTCTGCGTGCGGGTCATGCCGAGCGCGTGCGAGGCCTCGGTCTGGCCTTCGTCGACCGACTGGATGCCGGCCCGGACGATCTCCGCCATGTACGCGCCCTCGTTGAGGCCGAGGCCCAGCAGGGCGGCCAGGAACGGCGTCATGACCTGGGTCATCTCGTCCTTGTAGAACCCGAGGTTCAGGATCGGGAAGATCAGGGCGAGGTTGAACCAGATGAGCAGCTGCACGTACACCGGGGTGCCGCGGAACAGCCAGATGTAGAACCAGGCGATGGTGCTGGTGACCGGGTTCTTCGAGAGCCGCATGACGGCGAAGAGGACACCGAGCACCAGGCCCAGGGCCATGGCGGTGATGCTGATCCAGACCGTGTTGACCACACCGCGGAGGATGGTCGGATCGAACAGCTTCTCCGGCACGGTCGCCCAGCGCACGTTGCCCTGCGAGAAGGCGACCACGAGCGCCACGACCAGGCCGATGACGACCACGGCGCTGATCCAGCGGCCGTAGTGGCGGACCGGGATGGCGCGGATCGCCTCGGGGGGTACGGCCCCGGCCGGCGGGGTGTCCGCCGGGCCCGGGACCTTGTCGAGCTTGTCAGTCACAGTGACTGCCCTTCAGTGTGCTGCGGTGGTACGCGGAGGTCAGGAACCTGCGTTGATCTTGGCCTCGGTCACGGCGCCGGAGCCCGCGTTCCACTTGTCCAGGGCAGCCTTGTACGTGCCGTCCTTGATGACCGCGTCGAGGGCTTCCTTGAGCGCGTCGCGCAGCTGCGTGTTCTTCTTGTCCACCGCGATGCCGAAGAGGCCGGCGTCGGTCGGGTTGGCGATGGCCTCGAACTCGTTGCCGCCACCGGCGGTCTGCGCGATGTACGCGGCGACCGGGGAGTCGTTCAGGTCCGCGGCGGCGCCGCCGGCCTTCACCCGGGTCTGGGCCTCGGCATCGGTCGGGAAGGACTCGATCTTGAGCTCGCCCTTGCCGTCCGTCTTGCACTTCTCGGCCTGGGTCTTGGCCGACTCCTCGTACGTGGTGCCGCGCTGCACCGCGACCGTCTTGCCGCACAGGTCGTCGAGGGTCTTGATGCCGTCGGGGTTGCCCTTCTTCACCAGGATGCCGGTCGAGGCGGAGAAGTAGTCGACGAAGTCGACACCGGCACCGGTCTTGGCGCCCTTGTCGTCCAGGCCCTCCTGACGGGCCTTGGTGTCGGTGAGCGAGGACATGACCAGGTCGCTGCGACCCGTCTGCATGCTGCCGATCAGGGTGTCGAAGGTGCCCGACTCGAACTTGAACTGCACGCCGAGCTGCTTGCTCAGGGCCGCCGCGACGTCGGGGTCGACGCCGACGATCTTGCCGCCCTCGGTGAACTCCATGGGCGCGTAGGTCGCGTCCGTGCCGACCTTGATGACGCCGGCGTCCTGGATCTTCTTCGGGAGCTTCGAGAAGAGCGGGGCGCTGCTGTTGTTCGCCTCACCGGACGGGCTGGTGGACGCCTTGTCGGTCTGGTCACCACAACCGGTGAGGATCAGGGCGCCTGCGACCGCGATCGCGCCGACCGCGGCGATCCGGGACCGTGCGGCGGTCGTACGACGGGTGGTGCTAGCGGTCATGGCTTGGTTCCTCCGGCAGTGGTGGAAAAGCATCGAAAAACGGTCGGACACGCACCATCGAGTGTCGCGACCTTGTGTGATTACGGCATCTTGCCATTCGGACTGAGACATTCAGGGTGCCCGTCAGGTCAAAATCGCATAACGGGCGGCGGGGGTGACCCAACAGGACTGCGGAGAAGCGGGTTCGATGCCGCAGATACTGCCGTGACCTGGCCTTTTCACCGCAGTTTCTCCGGGGCGTCTCGCCCATCGGACGACAAGGTTTGGACTTTTCGCCAAAAGCGGGGCAAGCGACCTACGATTGAGCGGGAATCGACTCGTCTGGGCGAGCGTTCTTCGGGTAGAACAGATCCTTACACCCCTCATCCGGGGCTCAGGGCGCGCGTGCGGCGCGCCCGCGCGTACGAACCTCCCCTCCGCGGAGACGGGCCAACCGTCGATGCGGAGTACGGACGCGGTGCCCGCCCACCCCTTAACCAGGAGTGGCCACCCTCAACGATTCAAAGGACTTAAGGGGTCACACACAGTGGCAGCGGAGATCATCAACCCTCGCAGCGACAGCGTCACGGACAACAACCCGGACGCGGTGTTCGCGCTGCACCGGGGCGGCAAGATGGCCATCCAGGCCACGGTGCCCGTCACCAACAAGGACGACCTGTCCCTCGCGTACACGCCCGGCGTGGCGAAGGTGTGCAGCGCCATCGCCGAGCAGCCGGAGCTGGTGAACGAGTACACCTGGAAGTCCAACGTGGTCGCCGTCGTCACCGACGGCACGGCCGTGCTCGGACTCGGTGACATCGGCCCCGAGGCCTCCCTCCCCGTCATGGAGGGCAAGGCCATTCTCTTCAAGCAGTTCGGTGGTGTGGACGCGGTTCCGATCGCGCTCGCCACCAAGGACACGGACGAGATCATCGAGACGGTCATCCGGCTCGCCCCGTCCTTCGGCGGGGTCAACCTGGAGGACATCTCGGCCCCCCGCTGCTTCGAGATCGAGCGGCGCCTCCAGGAGGCGCTGGACATCCCGATCTTCCACGACGACCAGCACGGCACGGCCATCGTGACGCTGGCCGCGCTGCGCAACGCCGCGAAGCTCACGGGTCGCACCCTCGGCGACCTGCGCGCCGTGATCTCGGGCGCGGGCGCGGCGGGCATCGCCATCGCCAAGATCCTGGTGGACGCGGGCATCGGCGACGTGTGCGTCACCGACCGCAAGGGCGTCGTGTCGGCGGACCGTTCCGACCTGACGGACGTCAAGGCGGAGATCGCGGGCCTGACCAACAAGACCGGCCAGACCGGTTCCCTGGAGCAGGCCCTCGCCGGCGCGGACGTCTTCATCGGCGTCTCCGGCGGTACGGTCCCGGAGGAGGCGGTGGCCTCGATGGCGAAGGACGCCTTCGTCTTCGCCATGGCCAACCCGAACCCGGAGGTCCACCCGGACGTCGCGCACAAGTACGCGGCGGTCGTGGCCACGGGCCGCTCGGACTTCCCGAACCAGATCAACAACGTGCTGGCGTTCCCGGGCATCTTCGCGGGCGCCCTCAAGGTGCGCGCCACCCGGATCACCGAAGGCATGAAGATCGCCGCCGCCGACGCCATCGCCGGCGTCGTGGGTGACGAGCTCGCCGCCGACTACGTGATCCCGTCGCCGTTCGACGAGCGCGTCGCGGAGGCCGTCGCCACGGCCGTCGCCGCCGCCGCGAAGGCCGACGGCGTGGCCCGCCTGGCCTGACCGCCGCGCGAGCTGTACGGGCAGAGGCCCGGCCGGATCCCTCCGGCCGGGCCTTTCCTTTTGCCGCGACGGTGCGACGAAGGCCTCACCATCACGGCCGCGAGAGGGCTGGAACCCGGCCCTACCGAGCGGTAGCGTCGCGGCATGTTCGCTGCCTACGCCGCCCGAATCAACCGTGACCAGCCGCTGAACGGCCTTGTACTGGGCGACCGCCCGGCACCGCAGGCCCGGCCCGGCTGGGTGACCGTGAACGTCAAGGCCGCCTCCCTCAACCACCACGACCTCTGGTCGCTGCGCGGGGTGGGCCTCGGCGAGGAAAGACTCCCGATGATCCTCGGCTGCGACGCCGCCGGGATCGACCAGGACGGCAACGAGGTCGTCCTGCACTCCGTGATCGGCCAGAGCGGCCACGGGGTCGGTCCCGACGAGCCCCGTTCGATCCTGACCGAGCGCTACCAGGGCACCTTCGCCGAGCAGGTGACCGTCCCCGCGTGGAACGTCCTGCGCAAGCCCGCCGAGCTGACCTTCGAGGAGGCCGCCTGCCTGCCGACGGCCTGGCTGACGGCGTACCGGATGCTGTTCACCAATGCCGGGGTCCGCCCCGGGGACTCCGTGCTCGTCCAGGGCGCCGGCGGCGGGGTGGCGACCGCCGCGATCGCCCTCGGCAAGGCGGCGGGCCTGCGGGTCTTCGCCACCAGCCGGGACGAGGCCAAGCGCAAGCGGGCCGTGGAACTGGGTGCGGTGGAGGCGTACGAGCCGGGCGCGCGGCTGCCGCAGCGGGTGGACGCGGTGATCGAGACGGTGGGCGCGGCCACCTGGTCCCACTCGGTGAAGTCCCTGCGCCCCGGCGGCACCCTGGTGATCTCCGGCGCCACGAGCGGCGACCGCCCGGCGCACGCCGAGCTGACCCGGATCTTCTTCCTGGAGCTGAAAGTGGTCGGCTCGACCATGGGCTCGAAGGACGAGCTGGAGGACCTGCTGTCGTTCTGTGCCACGACCGGGCTCCGGCCGGTCATCGACGAGGTGCTGCCGCTGGACCGGGCGCGCGAGGGCTTCGAGAAGCTCGCGGCGGGCGACCTCTTCGGGAAGATCGTCCTCAAACCGTAGGCACGCATGCGTCAATCAAGGTTGACAACACCTCCCGCGTCAACCTAAATTGACAGTCATGACGGAAGCAACCGATCTCGCCGAGCGGGCCGGTGACCGCGACCCGCGCGTGGGCCTGCGTGCCGTGGCCGCCCTCCGCAGGCTGCTGGAGCAGCTGGAGGCGGTACAGGTACGCAGTGCCCGCGCGCAGGGGTGGTCCTGGCAGGACATCGCGGCCGAGCTGGGCGTGAGCCGGCAGGCCGTGCACAAGAAATACGGGAGGCTTTGATGTTCGAACGCTTCACGACCGACGCCCGGAACACCGTGACGGGGGCGGTGACCGAGGCCCGGCGGGCCGGGGCCGCGACCGTCACCGAGGAGCACCTGCTGCTCTCCCTGCTGGACCTGGGGGCCTTGGACCGGCTGCGGGTGGACCGCGCGGCGGTGGCAGCCGACCTGGCGGCGGCCCGCCGCCGGGGCGGCATGTCCCGGGCGGACGAGGAGGCACTGGCCGGACTCGGCATCGACCTCACGGAGATCGTCTCCCGCATCGAGGAGACCCATGGCCAGGGTGCGCTCGCCACCCCGGGGCCGCGCAGGCGGGCCCTGCGCGCCTCGCTCCGCTCGGTCCTCGGCCGCGCCGAGCCGGACGACCGCGCCGGCAGCTACCGGGTCCCCTTCACCGAGGGCTCGAAGAAGATCCTGGAACAGTCGCTCCGCATCGCCCTGGCCCGCAAGGACAACCACATCGGCACCCTGCACCTCCTGCTGGCCCTCCTCTCCCGCCCCGGCACGGTGTCCGAGGTCCTGATGGACCACGGCATCACCTACGGAACAGCCGAAACGGGCCTGGCCGCCTGACACACCCGGCCCGGCAGGAACAACCCAGCCCCACCGCACCATCCAGCCCCGCCGGCGTTTGAGGCGCGGGGCCGGGGGCGGAGCCCCGATCCTTCCGGGGGCTCGGCTGACGCGCCCCCCGGGGGGCGCGTCAGCCGAGCCCCCTACCCGGCCCGCAGCGTCGCCCTCAGCCGAGCCACCGCGGCCGCCAGATCCACACGGGCCCCGGCCACCTGCGCCGAGCTCACCCCGTAGTCCCGCGCAGCATCCCGCACCTCGTCGCGGAAGCGGTCCAGCAGCCGGTCCAGATCGCGCGCCGGATCACCGCTGGGCGCCAGATCCTCGGCCCAGTGCGCATCGGCCTCGGCATCCGCCGCCGGGGCCGACGGCGCGGCCGAGGGCCCGGCGGCGGGCTCGGCGGCGGGCGCGGCCGACGGCCCGGCCTGCGTCGCACCGCCCCCGAGCCACGCACCGGCCAGGCTGCCCAGGACGCCGCCGGACTTGGCGAACTGCTCCTGCAGCTGGACCGCTATGCGCTGGACCTCCTCGCGGGCCCGTTCCTGGGCCTCCTTGGCCTGGCGGCGGGCCTGCTGCGCCTCCTCGCGGGCCCGGCGGCTCTCGTCCTTCGCCCGGCGCGCCTGTTCCTTCCACTCCTGCCTCGCCTTGCGCAGCTCCTCCTTGGCCGCCTTCCAGGACTCGTCCTCGACCTGGGTCGCGGACGCCGAGGCCTGCGCCCGCATCTCGCGCCGCAGGTCCCCCGCCGCGCCCCGGACGTCGTTGCGGATCTCCGCGGCCAGTTCGGTGACCGAGTCGCGGATCTCCAGCTCCAGGTCGGCGAGTTCGCCGCTGCGGTCGGCCAGCTCGGCGCGGCCGGCCTCGGTGATGGAGTACACCTTGCGCCCGCCCTCGGTGGCGTACGTGACGAGGCCCTCGGCCTCCAGCTTGGCCAGCCGCGGGTACACGGTGCCCGCGGAGGGGGCGTACAGGCCCTGGAAGCGCTCCTCCAGCAGCCGGATCACCTCGTACCCGTGGCGCGGGGCCTCGTCCAGCAGCTTGAGGAGGTAGAGGCGGAGGCGGCCGTGGGCGAAGACGGGCGGCATGTCAGAGCACCTTCTTGTCGAGCGTGAGGGGAGCGGCGGGTGCGGGGGCGTCGGCGCCTGCGTCGGTCTGGGGGCGGCGCAGCAGCGCGATGCCGCCGGAGACGGTGGTGGCCCGCAGGGTGCCGGTGCCGGAGCCGAGCGTGCCGGTGATCCGCTTGGCGCCCAGCTGGCCGGAGACCCGCAGGTCCTCGAAGGCGTTGGAGACGCCGCCGGTGGCGGTGTTGGCCTCCACGCGGGCGTCGGCGGGGTGCGGGAGGCGGATCGCGACCTGGCCGGACACGGAGTTCAGCGCGATGTCCACGGGGCGCGCGGCCGCCGGGCCGAGGTCCAGGTCGAGGAGCATGTCACCGCTGACCGAGTCGGCCCGTACGCTCACGCCCGCGCCGTCGACGACCGTCAGGCCGCCGGACACCGAGTGGAAGCGGAGGTCACCGGTGACCGACTGGGCCTCGACGCCGCCGGAGACGGTCTGCGCCCTGACCCGGCCGGAGAGCCCGACCAGCGTGGCGTCGCCGGAGACCCCCGCGACATCGGTGCCGCCGGATACGCCGGAGACGAAGACGACTGCGTCGACCGCGGCCACATGGACCCGGGTGGCGGCGGGGACGGTGAGGGTGATCGCGGCGCTGCGCTCCCAGGCCTTGCGGCCGGCGGCGGAACCGGAGGACCAGGCCTTCCAGGGCTTGGACTCGAACCACTGCTTGAGGCCCTGGGAGCCGTTCCAGGGCACGTCCTCGTAGGAGACGGTGAGGGTGTCGCCGTCCTGCACCACGTACAGCGGCGGTCCGTCGACCTCGGTCACCTCCAGGCGGGCCGGGCCCTCCTCGGCGGCGACCACGTTCACCGTGCCGCTCACGACGCGAACGCGCAGCTCGGTCACCGGCGCCTCGAAGGCGACTTTCCGCGGTTCGGTGATGTGCCAGGTCGACTGCGAAGGCGACGGCCGGGACGACTGCTCTGCCATGGTGCTGATCCTCCTCGTGCGTTCACGGACCGGGCTCGACGCACGCAACATATCGCGTCTTCTGAAGAACACGATATATCGCGGCCAAGGGAAGTCAAGCGCGTGCGCGGGCACGCAGAAACGCCGGCGCGGCCGGGTGTTCGGCTGCGCCGGCGTTCGGCGGGGGCGGAGCCCCCGGACGGAGTCCGGGGGCCGGTCGGAGCGGAGCCCCGGGGTCCGTCAGGCCGCCAGCAGGGGGCTGGCGTGGTGGTGGAGCCAGTCGCGGTACCAGGGCGTGCGCAGGGCCGCCTCGCGATAGGCGGCGCGGAGGTCCTCGTAGACCTCCGCGTGGGCGCCGGGCCGGGTCGCCAGCAGCAGGCGGACGGCGAGGGGGTCCCCCGACAGCGGCCGGATCGCCATGTCCTCGCGCGGCCCCGACGTCGGCTGGCAGGGCGCGACCGCCTCACCGGAGATGATCAGCGAGGTCGCCGTGTGGTAGTCGGCGTGCAGGACCGGCGGGTCGAGCCCGGCTCCGGCGAAGACCCGCCGCAGCCCGTCCCACTCGCCGTCGACCGAGGGGTCCACCATCCACCGGTCGGCGGCCAGGTCCCGTAAGGAGACCACCGACTGCCCGGCGGCCGGATGGTCCCGGGACATCGAGACGAACTGCGGCTCCCGCTCCATCAGCACGTGCATCTGCAGCCCGGGCGGCACCCGCAGCGGGCTGCCCTCCACCTCGTGCACGAACGCCACGTCGAGCTGCCCCGAGGCCACCATCCGCAGGAGCGCGTTGGCGGACACGTCCACCACCAGCGAGGTCTCGGTGTCCGGCATCCGCCGGTGCAGCCGCCTCAGCCACCCCGGCAGCGCCCGGCTGGCCGTGGAGCCGATGCGCAGCCGCGGTCCGCGGGCCTGCGCCCGGGCCTCGGCCACCAGCGCGGCCATCTCGGCGAGCAGCGGCCGGGCCCGGCCCAGTACGGTCCGGCCGAAGGGGGTGGGCCGGCAGCCGGTCCGCTCGCGCAGGAACAGCTCGCCGTCCAGGGCCCGTTCGATGCGGCGCAGCTGGGTCGTCAAGGAGGGCTGGCTCACGCCGAGTTGCCGGGCGGCCTTGTGCAGGCTGCCGGCGTCGGCGATGGCGCACAGCGCGCGCAGGTGCCTGACCTCAAGCTCCATGACCCGAGAGTAGGCCGGTCCCGGTGGACCGCACCAGCCACTGATAGCCCCCCGAATCCCGCCATTCTCACGCTAGTTGGGCTGTCGAAATCTTCCCGATAGGCCGGCGCTATCGGGGAGTGACATCATCCGCCGGGCCAGTGAACTCCCGCAGACTCCGGTACCGAACGACCCACCCCCCACCGCACCGGACGAGTAGGAGCTCCCCCACATGCGCCACTCCCGTAAGGCCGTTCTGGCCACGACCGTCGGCCTCGGCCTCGCCGCCGCCCTCGGTGTCACCCCCGCCGCCAGCGCCGCCCCCGCCCCCGTCGGCAATGCCGCCGGCTACGCCGCGTACGCGGGCTCGCAGGAGAACCAGGCCGCCAACCGCGCCTTCTTCGAGGCCGTGCAGCGTTCGGTCGCCGAGCAGCGCGCCGCGAACCCCGGCGTCCTGGCCGTGACCGTCACCTACAACACCCGCAACGCGCCCAGCTTCCGCAGCCAGATAGCCCGCTCCACGCAGATCTGGAACAGCTCGGTGACCAACGTCAGACTGCAGGAGGTGTCCTCCGGCGGGAACTTCTCGTACCGCGAGGGCAACGACTCGCGCGGCTCGTACGCGAGCACGGACGGGCACGGACGGGGCTACATCTTCCTCGACTACCGGCAGAACCAGCAGTACAACTCCACCCGGGTGACCGCGCACGAGACCGGCCACGTGCTGGGCCTTCCGGACCACTACTCGGGCCCGTGCTCCGAGCTGATGTCGGGCGGCGGACCGGGCACCTCGTGCCAGAACGCCACCCCGAACTCCACCGAGCGGGCGCGCGTCAACCAGCTCTGGGCCAACGGGTTCGCCTCCGGCCTGGGCGCGAAGGAACTCGCCTCCAAGAGCTGAGTCACCGCTCCTCGGGGTCCACGTAATCGGGGCATTCCGGATTGCGGCAGGGGCCGCGGCCCCACACCGGAATGAAGATCCCGAGCGACTTGCGCCGTCGGACCACCGTGTCTACGCGGCGCCCGCACGCCGGGCACGTCTGCTGTTCGTGCCCGGCCTGCGGGGCGACCGTCTCGTGTGCGCGCTGCTGCTGTTCACCGGCCATACCTCCACGGTAGGCCGGTTCGGCGCTTTTGGGGCCGGAGAGGCCCGGGCCGACGGGGGTCAGCGCTTGACGGCGTACGAGGTGACGGTCTGGCCGCCGCCGAGGACCTTGACCCCGGTGAGCTCCAGGGGGCGCACCCCGAATCCGGCCCGCGACATCGGCATGCCGGTGCCCAGGAAGATCGGATAGGTCTTGACGATGAACTCGTCGATCTCGTCGATCAGCTGGGCGGCGAGGTCGGCCCCGCCACAGAGCCAGATGTCGAGCCCGTCCCGGGCCTTGAGCTCGCGCACCTCGGCCGCGAGGTCCCCGGAGATCAGCTCGACCGTCGGGTCCGGCGGGGTGGTCAGGGTGCGGGAGACGACGTACTGCCCGGGCAGGTGGCCGTAGGGGCTGGTCATGCCCTGCTTGACGCCGGGCTCGTACGTGTTGCGCCCCATGAGCACCGCGTCGAAGCGCTTCGGCTCGGCATCGGCCAGCCCCAGTGCCGCACGACCCTGGGCCGAGATGGTCTCCGGGTACTCGACCTTGAGGAAGTCGATGAACTCGGCATCGAGGTGTGCGTAGAAGAAATCGCCGTCGCCGTCCGGGGCCCCGATGAAGCCGTCGACCGACGTGGCGATGAAGTACGTGAGCTTGCGCAAGCGATTCTCTTCCGTTCGACCGTGCCCCCGCCCCGGAGACACGTCAAGGAAAGTACTTCATCTGAAGTGGTTATGCAAGCCTCCACGCGCCTCGGGTGCGATCCGGCGCGCTTCCGGGACGATCCCCGCGCGCCCCGGCCCGCCTACCCGCGCGGCTTGCGCCACATCGGCCACATCAGGGGCCCGTCCGGCAGCCGCACCGCCTCCCCCGTGAACTCCCACCCGAGCCGCTCGTACAGCCCCTTGCTGCGCTCGCTGCTCGCCTCCAGGTACGCCGGCACGCCCTCGCGGTCGCAGCGCTCCAGCACCGGCCGCATCAGCTCGCCGCCCAGCCCCTGCCCCTGCCGGCCCGGGGCCACCGCGATCATCAGCAGGTACTCGTGCTCCTCCGCCGTCGGGTGCACCGCGCCCGTCAGCCGGCCGACCAGCTCGCACCGCTCGTTGTCCGGGTCGGCCACCGCGCGCATCCGCGCAGGAACCTCGTCCTCCCCCTCGGGCTCGCCGGCCGGGATCCGCAGCCACAGCGCGGCCGCCGAGCCGTCCACCGCGTAGTCGATCCGGCCCTCGGCCAGCGCCACGTCCACGAAGACGCCGAGGAACTTCCCGTGCACCGCGGCCCGGTGCTCCGGGTCCGGGAAGACCCAGCTGCTCACCGGGTCCGTGCGGAAGGCCTCGTCGAGCAGCCGTGCCACCGCGTCCCGGTCCGACTGATCCGCCTGACGTATCTCCAGCGCCACTGGTCACACCCTTCGCTCACGCGTCAACAACCTTGAGCGATCCTAGAGTTGACGCCGAGCCGCGGTAAGGCCCGTTCCGGCATCGTGCCGGAACAGGCCTCGGTCGTGTCCTGCCGATCGCTCCGGGCTCACCGCGTGCGGCGCGTCACGAACTCCGCGAGTGCCAGCAGCCCGCCCGCCGCCGCGAGGTCCGGTACGGCGCGGGACAGCTGCTGGACCGCCCGCCCCATCCGGTCCGCGGCGTGGGCCTGCGCCCAGTCGCGCCCGCCGGCCCGGTCCACCGCGTCCGCCGCGTCGCGCACGTCGTCCCCGGTCATGGGGCCCGCGTACAGGGCGGCCAGCTCCTCCCCCGCCGCGGTGCCCGAGGTCAGGGCGGCCACGACCGGGAGGGACTTCTTGCGGGCGATCAGATCGGCCCCGGCGGGCTTGCCGGTGTGCCCCGGATCCCCCCAGATGCCGATCAGGTCGTCGATCAGCTGGAAGGCCAGCCCGGCCTCCCGGCCGAAGGCGTCCATGGCATCGACCTCGTCCGGCCCGGCCCCTGCGTAGAGCGCGCCGAGCGCGCACGCGCAGCCCAGCAGCGCTCCGGTCTTGGCCGTGGCCATGGCCAGGCACTCGTCGAGCGAGACGTCCGGACGCTGCTCGAAGGCACAGTCCGCCTGCTGGCCGGCACACAGCTCGATGACGCACGCGGCGAGCCGGGACGAGGCCGCCGCCGAGGCCGGATGCGGATCCTCCGCGAGCTGCCGCAGCGCGAGCGCCATCATGGCGTCGCCCGTGATGATCGCGTCCGGAATGCCGAAGACGGTCCAGGCGGTGGCGCGGCCGCGCCGCCGGACGTCGTTGTCGATGACGTCGTCGTGCAGCAGCGTGAAGTTGTGCGCCAGCTCCACGGCCACCGCCGCCCGCACTGCTTCGTCGCCCTTGCCCCTCCCCGGCCCGGCAAGGGCCTGGGCCGCCGCCAGGACCAGGGCCGGCCGGATGGCCTTGCCGGCGTTGCCCTCGGTCGGGGATCCGTCCTCGCACTCCCAGCCGAAGTGGTACATCGCCACGCGGCGCATCCCCCCGGGCAGGCTCTCGACCGTCCGGCGCAGCTCCGGGTTGACCGTTTCCCTCGTCCGTTCCAGGAGTGCGGCGGCCTCCTGGCCCTCACCGGTCGCCGTGGCGTTCACCGTACTCAGCGCCAGCGGCCGATCTCGACGTTCTCCAGCACGCCGAGCGCGTCCGGCACCAGCACAGCGGCGGAGAAGTAGGCGGTGACCAGGTACGAGATGATCGCCTGCTCGCTGATCCCCATGAAGCGGACCGACAGGCTCGGCTCGATCTCGTCCGGGATGCCCGGCTGGTGCAGGCCGATCACGCCCTGCTCGTCCTCGCCGGTGCGCATGCACAGGATGGACGTGGTGCGGGCGTCGCTGATCGGGATCTTGTTGCTCGGGAAGATCGGCACCCCGCGCCAGGACGGCACCCGGTTGCCGTTGACCTCCACCGACTCCGGGTAGAGCCCCCGCTTGTTGCACTCGCGGCCGAAGGCGGCGATCGCCTTGGGGTGGGCCAGGAAGAGCTTGGAGCCGCGCCGCATGCTGAGCAGCTGGTCCATGTCGTCGGGGCTGGGCGCGCCGTCGTGGGGCTGGATGCGCTGGTCGTAGTCGGCGTTGTGGAGCAGGCCGAAGTCGCGGTTGTTGAGCATCTCGTGCTCCTGGCGCTCGCGCAGCGCCTCGACCGTGAGCCGCAACTGCTGCTCGGTCTGGTTCATCGGGTGGTTGTAGAGGTCCGCGACGCGGCTGTGCACCCGCAGGACCGTTTGTGCAATGGAGAGCTCGTACTCGCGCGGGCGCGCCTCGTAGTCCACGAAGGTGCCGGGGAGGACGGCCTCGCCCTGGTGGCCGGCGGAGAGGTCGATCGCGGCCTCGCCGTACTTGTTGGTGCGCTGGGCGGGCAGCGTCCGTACGTTCTCCAGGTGCTCGCGCAGCGAGTCGACCCGGTCGGCGAGCAGCTGGAAGTCCTGGCGGGTGAGGACCAGTGCTGTGCCGGCGGTGGCGGCGCGGGCGGTGTACTCCCAAATCGATTCTTCATCGACGAGGGAGTCCTCGCCGAAGTACGCGCCGTCGGCCACGGTCTGCAGGACCGCGTCGTCGCCGTAGGGGCCCGGGCCGATATGGTCGATGCGGCCGTGTGCGAGCAGGAACACCTCGTCGGCGGGGCTGCCGAAGGCGGTCAGCTCCTGGCCGGCCTCGAAGTCGATCTGGCGGCACCGCTGGGCCAGTTCGCCGAGGACGTCGAGGTCCTCGTAGTCGCGCAGCAGCGGGAGTTCACCGAGCTCGGCGGGAATCACCTGGACCTGGGTACCGGTCTTGATGAACTCGACGACGCCGTTGCCGACCGAGTAGCTCAGCCGGCGGTTGACGCGGTACGTGCCGCCCTGGACCGACACCCACGGCAGCATCTTCAGGAGCCACCGCGAGGTGATCTCCTGCATCTGCGGCGCGGACTTGGTCGTGGTTGCCAAGTTCCGCGCGGCCGTGGTCCCGAGACTGCGCTGTGGCGCCTGGGCCTCGGATTCGGAACCTGCCTGGACCGACATGTATTTCCCTTTCGATCACTCCATGGATCTGCGGGATCAGCCTTTCAGCACAGAACGCGATGGGACCATTACACAAAAGGGTGGGACTACTCCGTCCGAGCGCGGGGCACCCTTTCGGGTCTCCCCCCTCTCCCAGGCGTCCCGCGAGCCCCACGCACCCCACCCATTTCGGCCACAGCCAGCCCGCACGCACGCTTAACTTGCACTTGCGATGCAAGTTTTCTACGGTGCGCCCATGCGGTTGACCCGATTCACCGACCTGGCGCTGCGCGTCCTGATGCGCCTGGCGGTCGAGGAGAGCGAACTCCCGACCACCCGTGACGTGGCGGCGACCATGGAGGTCCCCTACACGCACACGGCCAAAGTGGTCGCCAGGCTGCAGCATCTCGGGCTGGTCGAGGCGCGGCGCGGCCGCGGCGGCGGACTCGCCCTGACCTCCGCCGGGCGGGCCGCCTCGGTGGGCGGGGTGGTGCGCGAGCTGGAGGGCGCGGGCGACGTCGTGGACTGCGACGGCACCACTCCCTGCCCGCTGCGCGGGGCCTGCCTGCTGCGCGGGGCGCTGCGCAGGGCCCAGGAGGCCTTCTTCGCCGCACTGGACCCGCTGACGGTGAACGACCTGGTGGCGGCCCCGACCGGACCGCTCCTGCTGGGCATTTCCGGCCGGGCGCCGACGGGGGCCGACGGACCCTGACCACCCCGGCCGGATGGCCGGTTCCCGCCGCACGGGCGACCCGACGGGCCGGCCCCGCCGAACCTCCGAACAGAAGTCCGCACGAACTCACGCCCCCACCGGCAGCACATTTCCGCGACCATAAATACGCATCTCACATACCAATTCACTCAGGCGAGGAGCCACGATGCTTTCCGAGAAGTCGACCGCGACCGTACGCGCCACCCTGCCCGCCGTCGGGGCGGCGATCGGCGAGATCACGGAGCTCTTCTACACGAAGCTCTTCGCCGCCCACCCCGCGCTGATCCGGGACCTCTTCAACCGCGGCAACCAGAACGCCGGCCTCCAGAAGCAGGCCCTCGCCGGGTCCATCGCCGCCTTCGCCGTCCACCTCGTGGAGCACCCGGACACCCGCCCCGACGCGATGCTCGGCCGCATCGCCCACAAGCACGCCAGCCTGGGCGTCACCCGCGAGCAGTACGAGGTCGTCCACGAGCACCTCTTCGCGGCCATCGCCGAGATCCTCGGCGAGGCCGTCACCGCCGAGGTCGCCCGGGCCTGGGACGAGGTCTACTGGCTGATGGCCGGCGCCCTCGTCGCCGTCGAGGAGCGCCTCTACGCGGAGCAGCAGGTCACCGCCGGGGACGTGTGGCGCGAGTGGACCGTCACCGGCCGGGTGGAGGAGACGGCCGACTGCACCACCTTCCGGCTGGCCCCCGCTGACGGCGCCCCCGCACCCGGGTTCAAGGCTGGGCAGTACGTGTCCGTCCAGGTCGAACTCCCGGACGGCGCCCGCCAGATCCGCCAGTACAGCCTGTCGAGCGCGCCCGGCTCCCCCACCCGCGCGATCACCGTCAAGCGGGTCCACGGCCCGGCCGCCGCGGGCCCCGACGGCGAGGTCTCCAACCACCTGCACGCCCGCGTCCGCACCGGCGACACCCTGCGGGTCTCGGCCCCGTACGGCGACCTGGTCCTGCGGGACTCGGCGGCCCCTGTCCTGCTCGCCTCGGCCGGGATCGGCTGCACCCCGATGCTCTCGGTGCTGGAGCACCTGGCCGACACCGGGCACGCCGCTCCGGTGACGGTGCTGCACGCCGACCGCTCCCCCGCCGACCACCCGCTGCGGGACGACCACCGGGCCCTGACGCACAAACTGGCCGACGCCTCGGCCCGGTTCTGGTACGAGGAGGAGGCGGAGCCGGGCGACGGCGAGGGCCGCATGGACCTCTCGGCCCTCCCGATCGCCCCCGGCACCCACGCCTACCTGTGCGGGCCGCTGCCGTTCATGCGGTCCGTGCGCGAGCAGCTGATCGCCAGGGGCGTGCCGGCGGCCGACATCCACTACGAGGTGTTCGGACCCGACCTGTGGCTCGCTTCCGCGTGAGCCGTGTCCGAATCGGCTCGCTCGCCGTACGAAAGCACTAGCGCGGAAGGGTCGCCTCCACTAAACCGTAGCGTGATGGGACGGCCACGCAGGGTGCCCGTCCCGCACCGCAACGAAGGAGGCGGCCATGGCCGCACCCATGTCCGCGGACCGGTTCATCGACGCACTGCGGCGCGAGGGTCTGACCGTCGTCGAGGTCGGCGCCTGGCGCACCCACAACCGCAACCACAAGGGGCCCTGGGGCCCGGTGCACGGGGTGATGATCCACCACACCGTCACCCGGGGCACCCCGTACACCGTCCAGCTCTGCCGGGAGGGCCACAGCGCCCTGCCGGGCCCGCTCTGCCACGGCGTGATCGCCAAGGACGGCCGGGTCCACCTGGTCGGCTACGGCCGCGCCAACCACGCCGGCCTCGGCGACTCCGACGTCCTGGCGGCGGTGATCGCGGAGAAGCGGCTCCCGCCGGACAACCAGGCCGACACCGACGGCAACCGCCACTTCTACGGCTTCGAGTGCGAGAACCTCGGCGACGGCGAGGACCCCTGGCCGGCGGTCCAGCTGGAAGCCGTCACCCGCGCGGCGGCGGCCCTCTGCCGGGTACACGGGTGGACCGCCCGCTCGGTGATCGGCCACCGCGAATGGCAGCCGGGCAAGGTCGACCCCCGGGGCTTCACGATGGAATCCCTGCGCCGGCGCATCGGCGAGCGCCTGAAGTAGCCGGCCCCGGGCGCGGCTCCCGGCCGTCGTCCCCGGCGCCGTGCCGGGGCGACGGCGGAGCGTGGCTACCTGCTGCGCGCGGCCATGGCGAGGGCGACCACCCACCCCACCACGGACCAGCCGAGGAACAGGTTGACCACCAGGACGGAGCCCTTGTTGGGCACCCCCCGGCCGAACGCGACAGCAGTCGGAATGAAATAGGCCAGGACGATGACCAACAGCCCCACCACGCCGAACGGAATCGCATCACTGCTGCTGCCCATGAATCCCCCACCGTCAGCACGGATATGACGACCCATCATCACCGATCGCCCACGGCACGTGAAGAACCTCTCGGCGCCGGAGCGCGCCCGGCCGTGCCGTGACACGCGGCGGCGCGGGGAGGGGCGCCCCACAATGGACGGGTGAACCGGCCCGCGAACCTCGACGTGCTCCTGCAGCCGCGCCCGCCGTCCCCGCTCGTCGGGGCGGCGGACGAGCGGTTCGCGGCGCACGGCGTGCAGCTTCTCCTGAAGCGGGACGACCTCGTCCATCCGGAGCTGCCCGGCAACAAGTGGCGCAAGCTCGCGCCGAACCTCCGGGCCGCGGTGGAGGCGGGGCACGACACGCTGGTCACCTTCGGCGGGGCGTACTCGAACCACCTGCGGGCCACCGCGGCCGCCGGGCGGCTGCTGGGCCTGCGGACCGTCGGCGTCGTGCGCGGCGACGAGCTCGCCGGCCGGCCCCTGAACGACTCCCTCGCCCGCTGCGCGGCGGACGGCATGCGGCTGCACTTCGTGTCCCGGTCGCGCTACCGCGCCAAGGCCGACCCGCAGGCGCTGGCGCTGCTGCTGGACGAGGCGGGCGCGAGCGGGGCGTACGTCGTCCCGGAGGGCGGCAGCAACGCCCTCGCCCTGGCGGGCTGCGCGGAGCTGGGTCACGAGCTGCGGGGCGCGGCCGACGTGGTGGCCGTGGCCTGCGGCACCGGCGGGACCCTGGCGGGCCTGGCCGCGGGCCTCGCCCCCGGCCAGCGGGCGCTGGGCGTCCCGGTCCTGGCGGGCGGCTTCCTGTCGGAGGAGATACGTTCCCTCCAGACCGAGGCCTACGGCCGCCCGGTCGGCGACTGGTCCCTGGCCGAGGACTTCCACCACGGCGGCTACGCCCGCGTCCCGGCCGCCCTGGAGGCCTTCGCGGCCGACTTCGAGGCCCGGCACGGCCTCCCGGTCGAGCGGATCTACGTGGCCAAGCTCCTGTGGGCCCTCACCGCCCTCACCGCCTCCGGCACCTTCCCGCACGGCACCACCCTGGCCGCGGTGATCACCGGCCGCCCTTAGCCGCTGCGCACCGCCGGCGCCCCATGCCGCTCCGGGCGGAGCCCGGCCCGCGGAGAAGGGGCGCAGCCGGCCTCGCACGGGACCGGGCGGGCCGTCTGCAGAGGCCGCCCCGCACGGGACCGGGCGGACCCTCTCCCCGAGGGCCGGCCCCACACGGGACCGGGCGGCCGCCGCCGCAGGGGGTGCGGGGCTCAGCGGGCCCGCACCCCGCCGGGCAACCCGGCACGGGAGCCGCACGGGGCCGGCGGGGGACGCGTCAGGTCGCCTCGCGGTACGCCGCCGCCTCCTCCAGGTCCAGCCTGCGCAGCAGGGCCCGCAGCATCTCGTCGTCGATCCGCCGGCGGTCCCGCAGCGCGACGAAGACCTCCCGCTCCGCCTCGATCATCTCCCGCGCGAGCCTGCGGTAGACGTCGTCCGCCGACTCCCCCGTGAGCGGGTTGACCTCGCCCAGCCGTTCCCACACCGCGTTGCGCCGCCGCTCCAGCACCGTCCGCAGCCGATCCGCCAGCGGCGGCGGCAGGGTGCTGTTCTCCGGTTCCTCCAGCAGCTCCGCCAGCCGCTCCTCCGCCGCCCGCGAGGCCTCGCTCTGGGCCTGCGCCTCCGCCAGCGTCTCGGCCTGCACGTCCTTGGGCGGCAGCTTCAGCAGCCTGATGAGGGGCGGCAGCGTCAGCCCCTGCACCACCAGGGTCCCGATGACGGTCGTGAAGGTCAGGAAGAGGATCAGGTTCCGGTGCGGCACCGAGATCGGCACGGAGAAGGCGATGGCGAGCGAGACCACTCCGCGCATCCCGGCCCACCCCACGATCACCGGGGCCTTCCAGTCGGTGTCCGGCTCCCTCGACCGGATCCGCGGGGAGATCCAGCGCGGCACGAAGGTCGCCGGGAACACCCACAGGAACCGGGACACCACCACCGCGAGGAACACGGCGATCGCGTACCAGGCCGCGTGCAGTCCCTCGTACTCCCCCAGTCCCTTCAGGACCACCGGCAGCTGGAGCCCGATCAGCGCGAAGACCACCGACTCCAGCACGAAGGCGACCACCTTCCACACCGCCTCCTCCTGGAGGCGGGTGGCGAAGTCGACCTGCCAGTTCCGGTGTCCGAGGTACAGCGCGACCACGACCACGGCCAGCACTCCGGAGGCGTGCACCCGCTCGGCCGCCGCGTACGCCACGAAGGGGATCAGCAGCGAGAGGGTGTTCTGGAGCAGCGGCTCCTTGAGCCGCGTGCGCAGGTGGTGGATCGGCACCATCAGCAGCAGGCCCACGCCGATCCCGCCCACCGAGGCCAGCAGGAACTCCGCGATCCCGCCCGCCCAGCCTGCGCCCACCCCGACCGCGGCGGCCAGCGCCACCTTGTAGGCGGTGATCGCGGTGGCGTCGTTCACCAGGGACTCGCCCTGCAGGATCGTCGTGATCCGGTTCGGCAGCCGGAGCTTGCGGGCGATCGCGGTCGCGGCGACCGCGTCGGGCGGCGCGATCACCGCGCCCAGGACCAGGGCCACCGGCATGGACAGCCCCGGCACCAGCAGGTACGCGGCGTACCCGACGGCGAGCGTCGCGAAGAGCACGTAACCCACCGAGAGCATCGCGATCGGCCGGATGTTGGCACGCAGGTCCAGGTACGAGCTGTCGACGGCGGCCGTGTGCAGCAGGGGCGGCAGCAGCAGCGGCAGCACGATGTGCGGGTCGAGGGCGTACGAGGGCACGCCCGGGAGGTACGCGGCCAGCAGGCCGGCGGCGACGAGCAGCAACGGCGCGGGCACGGGCGTACGGCGGGCCAGCCCCGCGACGGCCGCGCTGCCCGCGACGAGCGCCACCAGCGGCAATACCTCCATCGAAGATCCACCTCATCCGTCGCGTGCCCGCAGCGCGGCTCTACGCTGGTCATCATGAGCGAGTGCATCCATGTTGCCGAACTGCCGCGCCCCGAGCCGGTCCCCTCTGCACAGACCTGTCCCGAATGTCTGGCGCTCGGCAGCCATCCCGTGCAACTGCGGATGTGTCTCGGGTGCGGACACGTGGCCTGCTGCGACTCCTCCCCCTTCCGGCACGCCACCGCGCACCATCAGGAGACCGGTCACCCGGTGATGCGGAGCTTCGAACCGGGCGAGACCTGGCGATGGTGTTTTGTCGACGGTTCGATCGTCTGAGGCGGGGTAGGTCAACCCTCCGCCGGTTCCCCTGATTTGGGCCCCGCAGACCCCTAGCCACTGTGCGTACCCATGGGCTTACCATCAGTCACTGGCCGTAGGCGGGTGTCCAAGCGGGCGCCAAGAGGGGTGCCGCGACACGATCGCCCGGATCGCGATAGCGTCACCGGCGAACAGAGCTCGTACCACCTTGGAGGTGAGGGTGTCCCAGATCGCAGGCGAGCCCGGGACTCAGGACTTCGTGGAAGTCCGGCTGCCCGCTGCGGGTGCCTACCTGTCGGTGTTGCGCACGGCCACGGCCGGTCTCGCAGCACGTTTGGACTTCACCCTCGACGAGATCGAGGACCTCCGCATCGCGGTGGACGAGGCCTGCGCGATCCTGCTCCAGCAGGCCGTGCCGGGCTCCGTCCTCAGCTGCGTGTTCCGGCTGATCGACGATTCGCTGGAGGTGACCGTCTCGGCGCCGACCACCGACGGGCGCGCACCGGAGCGTGACACGTTCGCGTGGACGGTCCTGTCGGCGCTGGCCGGCAAGGTCGAGGCCACGGTCGAGGAGAACCGGACGGTGAGCATCAGCCTCTACAAACAGCGCGGCGCGGGACCAGGCCCGGCGTGAGCGGCGGGGAGATCCCGGTGCGGGGCGGGGATCGGCCCCCGGTACGGCACGAGGTCGACGGTGGCATCCCGGAGCAGCAGCACGCCCGGCCGCACCCGGCTGACGCGGATGCGGAAGACGGCTTTTTGGACTCGGCGGAGCGACGGGCGGGCCCTATGAGCGAGAACCAGCACGACCAACCACAGCCACCGGAGGCCACGGCCCCCGTGGCGCCGGCGGCGCCGGTGTTCCCGGTGACCCCGGCGCTGCCGGATCCGCGCGACCGCAGCGGCGCACGGGCCCTCTTCATCGAGCTGCGGGCGCTGCCCGACGGGTCGGCGGAGAAGGCGGAGCTGCGCAACCGGCTCGTACGGATGCACCTGCCGCTGGTCGAACACCTGGCCAGGCGCTTCCGCAACCGCGGCGAGCCGCTGGACGACCTGACCCAGGTCGCCACGATCGGCCTCATCAAATCGGTGGACCGGTTCGACCCCGACCGCGGAGTCGAGTTCTCCACGTACGCCACGCCCACGGTGGTCGGCGAGATCAAGCGTCACTTCCGTGACAAGGGGTGGGCCGTTCGGGTGCCCCGGCGCCTGCAGGAGCTGCGGCTCTCGCTGACGACGGCCACGGCCGAGCTCTCCCAGCAGCACGGCCGCTCCCCCACGGTGCACGAACTGGCCGAACGGCTGGGGATCTCCGAGGAGGAGGTGCTGGAGGGGCTGGAATCGGCCAATGCCTACAGCACGCTCTCACTGGACGTCCCGGACACCGACGACGAGTCGCCGGCGGTCGCGGACACCCTGGGCGCGGAGGACGAGGCCCTGGAGGGCGTCGAATACCGCGAGTCGCTCAAGCCGCTGCTGGAGGGGCTGCCGCCGAGGGAGAAGCGGATCCTGCTGCTCCGGTTCTTCGGCAACATGACCCAGTCCCAGATCGCCCAGGAGGTCGGCATCTCCCAGATGCACGTCTCCCGGCTGCTGGCCCGCACCCTGGCCCAGCTCCGCGAGAAGCTGCTGGTGGAGGAGTAGGACCAGACGCCGGACGTCCGGTTATCGGGCCTGCCCGTCGGGCCCGATACCGAGCGCCTCGGTCGCCGTCGGGTTCACCAGGAGCGCCACGACGGCCACCGCGGCCACGGCCAGCGCCACCGCGGCGGCGATCATCGCACCGCCGGTGCTGTACAGGGTCCAGGCCACCGGCAGCGCCAACAGCTGCGTGATCAGCGCCGGGCCGCGACTCCAGCGTCGGCCCAGGCGCAGCCCGCGGGCCGCGATCAGGGGCAGCGCGGCGAGGGCGAGCAGGGTGAGCCCGCCCGTCTCGGCCTGCTGCGGGGAGTCGGGGTCGCCGGCGATGCCCACGAAGAGCATGTAGACACCGAGGCCGGCCAGTGCCAGGCCTTCCAGCGCGGTGAGCGCGGCGGCGGCGGTCAGCCGGCCGGGCAGCCCGGCGGGCGGTGCGGCGGTGGGGGCGGGGGCCTGCGCAGGCTGCTTCTTACTCACTCCAGCAGGGTAGCGGCGGGCCCCGGGCCCCGGAGGGGGCCCGCCGCTACCCTGCTGGAGTGAGTAAGAAGCAACCTGCGCACTGTCGCTTATACACATCTCCCAGCCAACAAAAAAGGCAGAAAAATCGTAGC
>NZ_JARAYQ010000370.1:0-6203 GCF_033794505.1 Streptomyces sp. MB09-01
GCCCACCGCAACGTCCTGCTGTGCGGCGCGGGGGCGGTGCGGGGCGGCGGGGTCAGCGGGGTCCCCGGGCACAACGCGGCGATGGCGGTGCTCGGGCACTAGCCCGTCCTGGCCCGGCGCCGCTGCGGGGCCCGGCGGGACGGATGGCTGAAATCGGCCGGTCGTGTGTGCGCCCACGCCTACAGTCCTACTCATGAGTAACTTAAAGGCTGGCAGCAGCGATACGAGTGAGAGCCCGGGCGCCGACGCACGACGGCGCGGCGCGCCCACCTTCGTCCTCGTCCACGGCGCCGGGAGCAACTCCTACGGATGGTCGCCCGTCCTGCAGGAGCTCGGCACGCGAGGGCACCGGGCGGTCGCAGTGGACCTGCCCGGGCACGGGACGGGCGCGTACTTCCCGCTCTCCTACCAGACACCCCAGGACCCGGAGCGGCTGCGCACCGAACCCTCGCCGATCTCCGGGGTGACACTGGCGGCCTTCGCGGCGCACGTCGTCGGCGTCGTGCGCGCCGTCCACCGCAACGGCCCCGTGATCCTGGTCGGCCAGAGCCTCGGCGGGGTGACGGTGAACGCGGTCGCCAACCAGGTGCCCGAGCTGATCTCCCACCTGGTGTACGCCTCCGCCTTCTGCCCGACCCGGCACGCCTCGGTGACCCAGCTGATGACGACCCCGGAGGCGGCCACCAGCGCCCTGTTCCGGCTCCCCGCCGTCCAGACCCCGCCGGAACTCGGCGTCAACCGGGTCAACTGGCGCTCGGGCGACCCCGCCTTCTTCGCGGCGGCCAAGGAGGCGCTGGGCAGTGGCCTGCCGGACGCCGAGGTGCGCGCGCTGCTCAACACCCTGGAGCCGGACGAGTCCGCGGCGATCGGGGCCGCGGACGCCCGGGGGCTGCCGGAGAAGTGGGGGCGGGTGCCGCGGACGTTCCTGCGCTTCACCGAGGACCGCTCCATCCCGCCGGCGCTGCAGGACCTGATGATCCGCGAGGCGGACGAGACGACACCGCGCAACCCCTTCCGCGTACGGACCCTGGTCGCGCCGCACATCGGCCCGCGGGACGTGGCCGTGTGGGGGGACGAGCTGGAGCAGGTGGCGCGGGCGTGCCGCTGAGGTGACGGAGCCCCGGGCGGGGAAGGGGCCTGCCCGGGGGAGGCGTTGTCGGGCGGACTCTGGTCGACGGGGCGGGTCCAGATGAGGATGCCGGCGAGGTGGGTGCGGCCTGGTAGGCGATGGCGAGTTTGTCGGTTCGTGTGGCCAGGCCGCGTCACTGTTTGAGGCGGTTGATGCAGCGTTCGACGGTGTTCCGTTGCTTGTGGGCCTCGCGGTCGAAGCCGGGTGGGCGCCCGCCTTGACGGCCTCGCCGTTGGCGGTGGCCGATCTGATCGGACGGCTGCGGGATGACCGCGCGGATTCCCCGGTGTCGTAGACGGGCCCGGATGGCGCGACGCTGTTCTGGCCGACCGCGGTGACGGTGCAGCCCATCTGACCAGCCGTTTGTGGGCGGTCTGGAACGGACCGAGCTCGCCCGGCAGATCACGCCAGGGCGAGTTGGTGCGGTACTTCCAGGCGATGGCCTCAAGGGTGCGACGCAAGGCCGGATTCTGTGGCTCCACCAGGGCCGTGGCGACGGCATGTTCGCCACCCGCGTGAAGATCGGCGGCGGCTGGCAGGGCTACCGCCACATCGCAGGCATCGGCGACGGCAACCGCGACCGCCGCCCCGACCTCTACGCCACCACACCCGAAGGAATCCCCTACTACTACCAGGGGACCGGCACTGCGCCGCCCCCTTCCGCCCACGGAACGACATCACCGTCACCTTCGGCACCAACGGTGCCCCACCCCACATCGCCTGACGCAGCAGAACCGCAACAGCGGCGCCCGGCACGCCCCGAAGAGCGTGCCGCGCCGCGCCGTCTTGTGGCGGCACAGGGGGCTGGCATCGCGCCGGTGTAGCCAACACCGCCAGATCTTCGGTCTCCGAATGCCGGATCTTCTGCCAGTCGCGGAAGCCGCCCGCCTAATTCATGACATCTCCCGCCCTGGCGCGAAGGGCGGCGGCTGATGCCGCGAGGTCGTAGCCGCCGCGCTCGTGGATCATTTGCCTGGCGTGATGCTCGGCCATGGCCTGCTCGACGCTGAAATAGTCTTCGACGATCTGGAAGTTGGCTGAGCGTATCCAGTCCATCTCGAGCATGCGCTTCAGTACGGCGGCGGCGGTCAGGTGAGGCTGTTGGTTCTTGGAGACGGGGAGTTCTTCGGGACCGAGACACTCCAGCGGCGTTTCCCGGACACGCAGCACACCGTAGTCGGCGTTTAGCAGCGCGTCGGTCTTGTCCCGGTCAGCGCGGCTGCGTGCGGCGGCATGCCAGTAGGATCCGTCGAATTCGATGGCTATGCCTCCGCCGTCGTCGACGAACAGCATGTCGACTGATCGGTAGCGCGCGGGGATCTTCGGGTCGGTCAAGCGGACGTCGTGCTCGGTGGTGAAGCCACAACGTGACAGCACGAAGGCGAGCTCGGCGTACAGGCGGATTTCGAGCACTGAGGTGGCCGACATCTGGCAGCGGGAGCATCCCGAACTCAGGCGAGTGCGATTGACGACCACGGCTTCCCAGGTGTGACCGCGGGAACAGCGCCAGGTCACGGTCATGTTGCTGCCCGGAAGCACCTGGTGAGGCTGCAGGGGCCAGTTAGCCGCCCTGTCCCATTCCACCGCGAGATCCGGGTGCTTGGCGGCGAGGTTATTGCTCCGTGTTACGCGTCGGCCAGCGCACTCGCCGCAGTGCCTGGACCTCACGCGGTTGCTGACCTGCTGCTTCCACGTGTGGCCGTTCTCGCACAGCCAGTGCACTGTTCTCCCAGACGCAGGCAAGACATCGGTAGGGCGCAGTGCACCGTTAAGTCGAGGGTGCCAGGTGGCGGCCATGTTCGGATCCGCAACGGCGAGATTGCGCTCTGGCGTTGCTCGTTGCCCCGCACAGAACCCGCAGCCGCGGCCCTGGGCCACCCGG
Organism: Streptomyces sp. MB09-01; assembly: GCF_033794505.1. Classification (NCBI taxonomy): domain Bacteria; kingdom Bacillati; phylum Actinomycetota; class Actinomycetes; order Kitasatosporales; family Streptomycetaceae; genus Streptomyces; species Streptomyces sp. MB09-01. The sequence goes on from NZ_JARAYQ010000370.1 coordinate 3,012, forward strand.
GAGGCGACCGTGGCAAGCCATTCGTGCCCGGCATCACACTTCCACCAGCGCTTCGGCCTCGGAGTACCGGGCCGGACATCGGCGGGTGTGAAAGGCGCGTTGCGGGTGGGGTGCCATTCCCGTGCAAGATCGGGAGCAAGGTCGGCGAATGACTGCCCCGCAGGAGGCCGACGCCTGGTTTGACCCCGCCGACCCAACGAGCACGGTGGGCACCCCGTCCCGGCCCGACTGCCGCTTCCGGTGCGCTCCGCTATGGCGGCCGTCCACACGTGACCACACGTGCCGCACCTCCAGTGGGTCTTGCGATGGGAGCCCGGGCCGACATCTTCCGGGCGCAACGAGCCGTTGAGCCCTGGATGCCACTCCGCCACCAGGTCGGGGCGCCGCACGGCGAGGTTGTTCGTGGCATCAATCCGCGAGCCACTGCAAAAGGGGCAAGAGGGGCGGTTTGTTCGCTGAGATACCTTCTCCGTCCACTGGTGTCGATCGTCATGGAGGCAGCGCCAGAAGACCGGGGTTGCGGAGAACGGGGTCACATCTGAGGGGGTGAGGCCTGGCCGGTCAGGAGCGGCGACCCATTCGGCTGCCAACTTTGGATAAACAGTGGCCAGGTCGTTGCCACACCCGGCCCGGCGTCCCGAACAGTACGGGCACCCACTACCGCGCCAGCGCTCGCTCGGCGGCATGTCATAGCGATGTCGGTCATCCGCAGGGCAACGCCACCAGCGAGTCGGCGTATTGGATTGTGCGGCGACCTCGGTCGCCGAGACCTCATTGCGCTCACTGTCCCACTCCGCAGCCAGGTCCGGCCTCAGCTCGGCAATCGACCGCCCCTTGGCAGGCCGACGGGAGGTAAGCATCTGCCGGGCAATGCCGCATCTCTGGCAGGTACGCCCCGCCATAAAGTGCCGGATCTGCACCTGGTACGGCACTCCACAGCCCCGGCAGCGAAGGTGCGCATACTTCGCACTGCCGATAGTCAGACGAGTTGGGTCCAGCCCCTCGTTGAGCTCAGCCAGCCATGCATTCATCAGCTCTGGTTCCTCCGCGGCCTTCGGAGAACCGGGTCTGCGCAAGTGCACTCCATGAAACGATCAGTCCGCGGTGGCAACTCTCAGGCGGCGCGCGTTGCCGACCGGCAGTTACGAACGAGCTGCCCGCCACCGGCAAGGACTGTAGACCAGAGGCATGGCATAAGGCGTCGGATAGCGCGTGTCTCCTTGATGGGTTGGTCAGTTGATCGGATGTGTCTGTCCGATTAGTGATCACCGATGCGATGGGGGACCGGATCGAGCGGCTGATGCCAGCCGATCCGGTCCGCGGACGGCGGTGGGTCGACCACCGTCGCACCCTTGAGGCCATCGCCTGGAAGTACCGCACCAACTCGCCCTGGCGTGATCTGCCGGGCGAGCTCGGTCCGTTCCAGACCGCCCACAAACGGCTGGTCAGATGGGCTGCCGACGGCACCTGGGAACGGATCCTGGCCTCAGAAGCTGTGGTCCTATCGATCTTGAGTGCGGTCAGATCGAAAGTGGCTGATGGGGCGGGTGATTCCGGGGGCTCCGCGTATGAAGGCAGGGCCTCTGGTGCAGTTCGGAGTTGCTGAGACACCGACTACGCCCGGAGGACCTGTTGTCCTTGTTGTACGCGCTGACGCCGGTGGACTTCAACTCGGAGGTCGTGTCGTGCGATTGCCTCGCACACCGGTTCGGGAAAGCCGCCGATCAGCCCGACCGGACTCGGGCCTACGGCACGGACCTGACCGACGAGGAGTGGCAGACGATCCGCCCGCTGCTGCCGGCGTGGATGGAGGGGCGGGGTGGACGGCCGGAGGGTTACTGTCACCGCGTGATGCTGGACGCGATCTTCTACGTGGTCGACGGCGGCATCAAATGGCGGGCGATGCCGGTGGACTTCCCGCCGTGGGACCGGGTCTACGCCTTCTACCGGCGCTGGCGCGAGAGCGGATTGGTCGCCGAGTTCCACGACCGGCTGCGCGGGAAGGTCCGCGAGGCCGCAGGCCGTGATCCGGAGCCCACTGCTGCGGTCATCGATTCGCAGTCCGTCAAGGCCGACGCGGTCGTCGGCGCCGGCAGCCGGGGCTATGACGGCGGCAAGAAGATCAATGGCAGGCGCCGGCACCTGAGCGACACCACCGGCCTGCTGTTGATGATCAACATGACCGCGGGGGACGTCACCGATCGCCAGGCCGCCACAGTGATGCTCCCCGGCCTGCGTGAGCGGTTCCCCACCATCACGAAATTGTGGGCAGACGGAGGCTACACCGGTGTCCTGATCACCTGGGCCCTGACCGTGCTCCACCTGGTCGTCACCGTCATCAAACGCAGTGACGACGCCAAAGGCTTCGTGGTGCTGCCCCGCAGGTGGGTGGTGGAACGATCTTTCGCCTGGCTGCTTCGCTCCCGCCGGCTGGCCCGCGACTACGAGCGGCGTCCGGACTCCAGCGAGGCGATGATCCTTTGGTCGATGACCCGGCTCATGACCCGCCGTCTCGCGGCCCCGGGGCGAGGGTGAACCGGCCCGAGGGCTCCCTGACCAGCCAGCCCCGGTCCACCAGCCGCCTCGCCCTGGCCCGAACCCCTTCCATCTTCGTCTTCGCCGCCCCCTCCACCCCGAGCCCGGTCGCCAGCTCCTTGCACGTCAACGGCCCGGCCGCGTCGCCCAGGACCGTCACGGCCCGCTGATACTCCGGTGACAGCACCGAGACCGGAAGTCCCTGCCGCCACGACGGCACCACCGACCCCGGAACCGGAACCGAATCCAGCACCCGGTCCGCCTCCTCCGGCAGGACCTCCACCCGCTGAGCAGCAGCCCGTTCACGCTCTTCCGACAGCCCTATCACCGACGGCATCCCGAACCTCCACGACCGCACCGACAAAAGTACGGAAAGACAACAGCTGTCAAACGCCGGCCACGGGGCAGAACCCAATCCTTGAGCCGCACAGGCCCACCCAGCCAAATCCAGGCCCGCCGGCGATTGAGGCGCGGGGCACGGGGCAGAGCCCCGGTAGGGGGCGCGGGCAGGACAGGCGGGAGCGGCTCGGTGGCGGGACAATGGCGGCATGCGTACGCTCCGCGCACTCGGAGCGGCCGTGGCCACCCCTGTTCCGGCCAGCACCAGTGCAGCCCCGGCCGCTCCGAGTGCGCGGAGCGGCCGGGGCTGCACTGGTG
>NZ_JARAYQ010000371.1:0-6147 GCF_033794505.1 Streptomyces sp. MB09-01
TTGGAAAGTTGGTATTTTTTTAAGGGGAAGGGGTGCGGGGGTTTTCCTGAGGGGGATTCAGCGCCCTTCCGGGCGCCGTGTCCGGGGCGGACGCCCTCACGGGCGGCCGGGGTTTATGGGAGCGGGTGTGCGGGTGAACTCCGGGGCGGCCTTACGGCCGAATTCGACGGTGTCTCGAATTCGCTCACGCCGTTCGCCGGCAATCCGGTCCGATATCCCGGGAGCGCGTCACTGACGGATCGTCATACCCACTGAATCTGATGACACGTCAGAAAATGAGAGAGGGGAATTCAACCCGCCCGAGAAACGAATAGAGAGCCACCCCGGAAAAGAGAAAGAGGCCCTTCCGGGCCTCTCCCATGTAGTCAACACGCCGTCAAAACACCCCACCGTCCGGCCACTTCCGGCAGCCGGCCGCCCGCTGGGCCCAGCTCTGCTACCGGCCGGAAAGGGGAGCAGCCTTACGGCTGCTCCCCGAGGCGGGCTAGACGGTCACGAGACGGAAGGCGCGCTCCATCACGTCGTCAGCGGTGCCCGTGATCACTCGCTCCGCGCGCGCGGCGCTCTTCAGTTCCGAGGTGGCGCCGCGGGCCGGGGCGACGTGGTTGGCGTACTCGGTGATGGCGTTGTATCCCGCCCAGGCCGTTCCCCGGATGCCTGCCTGGGTGTCCGCGTGCTCGAAGAGGTTCCGGATGGTGTTCCAGCGGGTGAGCTGGTTGTTCTTCTTCCGGGTGCTGTCGCCGTTGGCGACAGGCCACAGCTGTTCCACGACCGACCGCAGCATGGGAGTGGTCATCTCCGCGTCCAACATCCGCTGGGCGGCCTTCTCGAACTCCTCGGCGTACTTGAAGGTGAGTCCCAGAGCCTGGCGGGCCTGGGCGATGCGACCGCGCGCTCCGGAGGTGTGGCGGACCGTGTAGCTGCTCTTCGCGTTGCGGAGCCCCGCCCGCAACGTGTTGGCGCACACCACCCGGACCGGGGTAACGACGATCCGGAAGGCGCTGGAGCCGTCGTGGGAGTTGAACGCGGCGATGTAGAGGTCCACCTCGTCGCTCCGGCCGATCGTCATCGACTGGGGCAGCTTCATGGTCAGGAACACCTGGCGGCCGCCCCGCAGCGAGCCCGCGGTCTCAAAGTGCGCCCCGGACTCATCGACCAGGTAGTTCAGGAACTCCGCGTGCTCCTCGTTCTGGACCGGGGTGTAGTCCGGGCCTACCACGCCCAGCGTCTCGGGGCGGCCGGTCTTCGGGTGCGTACGCACGCTCGCGCGGTGGTTCGGCACGTCCAGCGTCGCGCCCTCGGCCGTCAGCTCGGTCGCGTGCAGGCCAACGAGGCGGACGTTCCAGCCGTCCAGCGCGGCCAGCCGCATCGCGTCCTCAGCCGTCAGCGCCTCCGTCGTCACGGTACCCAGCCGGTGCCACGCACTCTTCTGCGCACTCACGAACGCCGCCGAACCGTCGCTGAACTGCTCAATCAAGTGCGCCATGAAACTCTCCTCGTATGCGTGTCCGGTGTCCGCCGGCTGCCACCACCGACCAACAAGAAAACTATACCATATATCTATCACTCATGGCGCCTCTCGCGTCGCCTCCCGGGGTGCCCGCGATGGCGGGCGAGCCCCTGTAACGGCCGGCCGAGCGAGGTGTCCACCCGGCCCGCCGGTGATCAGACCGCGCAGAGGCGGGCCAGCCGGGCCGGAGAGGCCCCGGGATCAGACCGTCAGACGGGGTGCGGCCACATACTCCACACCCCACTCCGGCGCGATCAGTTCACCCGTCGCCGCATCCGTGCAGTAGGCGTTAAAGATCTCCGATGCGCTGAGCGGCTTCGCGTAGAACTCCACCAGCTTCCAGCCCTTCACTTCGGAGGTCTGGTCGGCGAAGTTCGTGCGGATCACCGCACCCCCGCCCACCACGGCGGCGAGGGTGAGGACCATCATCGCCTCAAGGGCGTCGTCCGGGTCCAGGTCGCTCGTCTCGCCGTCGTTGTGGAACGGCACGGAGATCGAGAGAGTGCCGCCCTTCGCCGATGCCGCGATGACGAGATGGTGACAGCCGTCCCCCACCGCGTTGACGAGGCCCATCAACAGCGCAGCGGAGCGCTCAACCTCGTACGGGGGCCGCTCGTGCGACGTGATTGCCATGCCGATTCCTCTCGGTCTGCTTCCGGTTTCCTGGTCGGCTGCCACCACCGACCAACGAGATAACTATACCTCGCATTCATCATTTCTGGGAGCCTTTGTGGATCTTTTCCGGGAGGAGATTCCGCACGTGGGTGGCGCTGCGAATGCGCGGCGCCCACGTCTTGCCGGGTGGGCGCCGCTTTCGCCGGTCAGTCCTCGCCGGGCAGGGAGATCGTGAGCACGGGCTCCATCTCGTCGCCGGGCCCGCACGTGGCGAGCAGCCATGCCCGCTCCCTCTCGCGGCTCTCTCCGTCGCGCGGGACGCGGTAGAGCTCGACAGTGCAGGATCGCCCGCCGTCGGAGCGTCGGATGGCGTCGCGGGTCATCCGGAGCACGCCCCAGAGGCGTCCCGACTCGGCCTGGTAGGCCTGCCGGTTGTCCTCGTCCGTCCAGGCGACGCAGTCGGCCCACGCGGCCGCGGTGAGGGCCACGGGGACCGCGAACCCGGCCTCGCGGGCGATGCCGTCGCCGACGGCGACCAGGACGCCGTCGGTAAGGGCGTCGGCTCGGCTGTACGCGTGGATGACCTCTCCGAAGAGGTCGGCCACGGAAACGGCCGGCTGCTCCGGCTCGGGGGTCCAGCGCATCGCGTCGGGGCCCAGGTTGTCCGGGTTGGAGGTGCCGTCGATGAGGGTCTTGTCGGTCATTGGCTGCCCTTTCGTGAGCGGTGTTCTCGGCGGCGGCGGGGTGCCACTCCCCGCCGCCCGGGGCGGGGCGCAGCCGGGTGGCTGCGCCCCGAGAGAGGGTCAGGCGTTGGCGGCCGACCGGGTGATGGACGCGCGGCGCACGTGGTGCACCACGCAGGCGTCCGGGTCCTCGGCGAACGGGTCGGTGAGGTGGTAGCGGGTGTCGGCGCTCCCGAGGTGGTCCGCACGTCCGCAGTAGAAGCAGTCGCACAGCCGGGCCAGGTAGAAGCCGTGGTGCTCGGCCTTGCTGCCGTGGTAGAGGACCAGGTCGCCGGGCTCGACGAGGTCGAGGGTGCGGAGCAGGGTGTCGGACATGAGTGTCTCCTCACGGCTGTGCGTGGATTCGGTTTGTGATCGACTGCCACCGCCGACCAACAAGACAACTATAACACATGTGAATCACTTTTGGTGTCCTCATCAGCCTGCCCACCTGGGTGAATTGGCGGCCGCCCGCCTTCCGCCGGCGGCGTGGCCGGCGCCGGCGCTTCTCCCGTGGCCGGCGTGGCTGGAGCATGCCGCGGCCGGCCCGAAGGGTGCGGGAGGGAGTCCGCCACGGGCTGCCCGGTACACCTGCCGACCGGAACATAAGTGCGCCCCCACCGTGCGGCAGGGGCCACGATGGGGGTGCAAGGTGAGAGGGCGTCTAGCCGGTCGTGACGCTGGCGCGTACGGCCGCGACGGCGGCGGCGGTGTCGGCGGCCAGGTCGGGGGTGTGGGAGTCGTACAGGACGGTGAACTCGACGCCGTCCTCGTCGTAGACGCAGGCGAGCCAACCGGCGTGATCGGTCAGCGGGTAGTCCACCTCGGCCTCGTGCCTGTCCTGGCCGGTGAGCAGGACCTCGCCGCCGTCGGGCGCGGGCACGGCGATCCAGGAGCAGCCGGAGCCCGGGTGCGCGCCCCTGGTGGCTTCGATGCCCGCCTCGGCCAGGACCCGCTGGAGGTACTCCCCTGCGGTGTCCTCCTCGGCATAGCCGAGGTCGCGGCAGAACGCGTAGGCCAGGTCCGCGGCGGTGTCCGGGTCGGGGGCGTTGAACTCCTCGGCCCACCGGGTGAAGTCCTCCTCGCTGGTGGCCAGCAGCTCGACCTGGTCGGCGACAGTGCCCGCGACGACGGCCGCGATGAGCAGCTCCGTGCGGTCGACGTCGAGGGTTAGGCCGATGACGGTGTACGTCTGCGTCGCGGTGGTGGTCATGCGATCAGCCGGAAGCTCGCGGCGTCGACCGCCTGGGCGCCGAGGTCTCCGAGGAAGGCGGCGACGACGTAGGCGCCGTTGTCGCCTCCCCAGAGGGTCTCGGGGGTCTCGCCGTCTTCCTCGGCGCGGCACGGGAAGGCTTCCAGCACCGCGGCGGCCGCGTTCGCCTTGGCTTCCTCGAAGTCCGCTCCCTCGGCGACGACCGCAAATGAATCGGCGAGATCCCAGACTTCGTACCAGTCTCCGATGATGGTGTATTTCACGGGTTTTCCTTTCGTCGAATTCGAGGGCCCCGGAATTCGGTTCCGGGGCCCGGGGTGACCTGCGTTTAGCGGCGCGGCCGGGGGAGGTCGCGGTGACGGCTGAAGTAGCGGTCGACGAGCATGAGCGCTTGGTCCTCTGTGAGGCCGAGCAGCGCTCCGTCGCGCGTGGACCCGGTGAAGACGGCCACGCCGCAGACCGGGTTGGGGCTGGCCTGGTAGGCGTAGAGGAGCTGGCGTGCGGGGGTGTTGGCGGGCAGGCCGAGCGGGACGGCCAGCTCGTCGGTCCACATGATCAGCTGGGTGGTCAGGTCGGTGGAGCGGACCTGGTCGGAGCCGAGCGCGTCCTGCGGGCAGGTGTCGGCGTCCCAGTCGAGCAGCCTGAATCCGCCGGTGGTCTCGACCCGCAAGGCATAGCCGTCCTGGAGGAGGGTGGGCATGAAGGTCCCCTTTCCTGGGAGTTGGTTTTCGGTGCGGGTCGGCTGCCACCGCCGACCTACAACTCAACTATACCAACTACACATCACTTTAGGAACGTCGCAGGCCTCTATTTCCCCTGTTCAGCGGTATGCCCGAGGGCCGTCGGCGGAGTTCGCGCGCACGCCGCCGGCCCTTCCTGGGCCCCAGGGCGCCGGCGTCGAAGCGGCCGGCCGCGGTGGAGGCTCCCCGGCCGGGCCAGCGGCGCGTCGACCACGTCCACAGGCCGGGAGGGAACGCCCGGCCTCCCCCACGGCCGGCGAGATGCCCTGCGGCCGGGCACGACTGCGCCCCGGCGCGGCTGGTGGGCCGTGCCGGGGCGCGAGGAGGTGCGGGGCTATGCGGTCAGCGTCCAGGGGCCGCTCAGTCGCGGCGGGCCCGGCTGGTGGGGGTTGAGGTCGACGACCACGTCACCGTTGTCCGTGTGGACGGTGAAGACAGTGGCCCAGGACGTGGGGTCGCGCTGGAGAGCCAGCGCCGCGAAGGCGGCGTGTACGGGCGTCTCAGCGTCGATCTCGACGTTCCAGCTGATGCTGTACTCCGGCATGTGCTTCGTGCCTTCCTGGGCGCCCTCAGCGCCCGTGTGCGGTCGTGGGAGGTCTAGGCGGCGAGGGTGAATTCGACGTCGTCCAGGCTGCGCTCGTTGATGGTGACGTCGCTGACGGGGTCGAGGTCGTCGAGCCAGAGCTCCTCGTTGTCGGCGAGGTAGCCGTGGAGGGCGCTCGGGTTGTTGGCGATGTACGCGGGGAGACGGACCTCGGTGGTGAACTCGTAGGTGACCTCCTCGGTCACGGTCAGGGCGAGGTGCGCGGTCACTTCCCGGTCGTGGCCCTCGGGCTCGGGCGCGTCGGCGTTGACCACCAGGCACAGCAGGGCCGCCGTGTCCTCGTACGGGTCGGCATACTCCTGTGCCGAGTCGGGGAGCCGGCCGAACGGGGCGCCGAGACGGTCGAGGTCGCGGAGGACCTGGAGCAGGGCCTGAGGGTCGCGCGGGTCGGTCCTGCCCCAGGCCGTGCGCAGTTCGGGGTCGGTGAGCTCGGGGAGCGTGTCCAGGTCGCCGCAGACGCCCTGCGCGCCGCTGGCGGTCCGGAGGCTGTCGAGGTGGAGTTCGCCGGAGCGGGGCTCGCGGCGCAGCACCAGGTAGGCGGCGTGCGGGTACATGTGGGCGAGGGTGGCGGCGAGGGTGCGGGCCAGACCCTGCGCCTGGTCCTGGGCGGCTTCGAGTGCGTCCTGGCACTGCTGAAGGGTGGTGTGCATCGTTCCTCCTGGGGTGTGTGCGGGGGGGCGGCGGTTCGGCCGGCCGTCGGCTGGGGGAGCCCCTCCCCCGGCCGACGGCCGGCCGAACCGCCG
>NZ_JARAYQ010000372.1:0-6114 GCF_033794505.1 Streptomyces sp. MB09-01
GCCACCGCCCCCCACACCGCGCCCAGCACGAGGGCGAGCGGAAGGGATCCCCGCAGCTCGACCCCCGCGTCGACCGCGTCCACCCCGAGCACCGCCGGCGACGCGTCCGCCGAGAGCCCGGTCAGCCACACCAGCCCCGCCAGGGCCGCCGCCGTCACCGCCGACAGCCGCGCCGCGCACCCGAGCACCCCGCGCCGCGCAGCGCGTACGGGAGTCCGTACGGCTGCCAGTAGTCCCGCGTAGAGCACCAGCAGGGCCGCCCCCGCGACCAGCAGCCAGACCCGGCCGTCGTACTCCGCGAGGCGGGCCACCGTCACCGGCTCCTGCGCGGACACGGCCAGCAGATCGTCCAGCGGATCCGGCAGCAGCCGGGCCGGCTCCCCCTCGGCGCGGCCGCGCACCGGTACGAACAGCCCCAGCAGCACGCCCAGCCAGCTTCCGTTCGGCGCCCCCAGCAGCGCGGCCCCGATGACCCGCCGCGGATGGGCGTCCCCCAGCGCCGCCCACACCGACGCGGCCAGTCCGGCCGCCACCGCCACCAGCAGCATCGCCACCACCGCCGAGGCGGCCGGGCGGATCCGGGCGAGCGCGGCCGGCCCGCGCCGCGAGACCAGCAGGGCCACCGCCAGCACGGCCAGCGCCCACAGCCCCGCGCCCAGCAGCGTCGGCCCGGTCTCCACCGAGAACCCGATCCGGGTCCTCGTCTCGATCAGGTCCCCGATGCGGTCCGGGAGCAGCCCGCCGATGTCCCCGATCCCCGGGATCTCCATCTTCGCCGGGGTCTCGGGCCGCACCGTGCCGTCGAGGGTGACCACGTCGTGTCCGGCCCACGCCAGCCCGCCCGCCGTGGCGACGAACAGCGCCGTGAGCACGAGGACCCGGGCGGCCGTCTCACCGGGGCCCGCCCCGGCCCGGAGCGAGCGTGCGAAGACGCACCCCAGGACCAGCGCCCCGGCCAGCGCCACCCCCAAGGGCATGACGTCCAGGGAGGTTTCGGCACCCGCCCCGACGACCCCGAAGGCCGACACGTCGCCCGAGGGGGTCACGGTGCCGCCGACCGCGAGGACCACCACGGCGGCCGTCATCGCCCCGAGCGACCCTCCCGCGGCGTCGGCGCCCAGCAGGCGCAGCCCCAGCCCGGCCACCCCCGCCATCACGATCAGGCACCAGCCCACGGCGGCGACCGCGGACACGAGCACGTCTCCCCAACGAATGCGGCGCATGCGGTGAACCCCCGATGCCTACCGAGCGGTACGCGAGGGGACCTCCGGGCGAGAAGTCCCGTATCTCACTCTCCGGGTGACTTTCGACCCCGTCAACGGGCAGGCGTAGACGCCCCGGCAAGGCCCGGATTCCACATACGGCTGCGGGCCTGAAATAGTTCCCCCGGATGTTCGCCATCCCTAGACTCCCTGACGTCATGGGGGATTCTCGGGGGACTTAAGTGGGGCTGGAGTGCCGGAACTCGTACTGGAATTGAATGGAAGGACCTGGACGCTCGATCCGTCCAGGTCGTACTCGCTGGGGCGTGATCCCCAGGGAGACGTGGTGATCGACGACGCGCGGGTGTCGTGGCGGCATGCCACCATCGCCTGGAACGGCCAGAGTTGGGGCATCGAGGACCACGGCAGCACCAACGGCACCTACGTGCACGGGGCGCGGGTCCAGCAGACCCAGCTCGTGCCCGGCACGCCGGTCCACCTGGGCAACGCGACCGACGGCCCGCGGCTGAACCTGAGCGCCGCCGCCGCGCCGCAGCCGGCCGTGGCCCAGCAGGCCCCGGCCTACGCCCAGCCGCAGGCCCCGGCGTACCAGGCGCCGCACCAGCAGCCCCAGCAGCAGGCCTGGGAACAGCAGCAGCAGGCTCCGTACCAACAGCAGCCGCAGGCGCACCTCCCGCACCAGCAGGGCGGCGGCGCGCCGCGTCCGGCGCAGGGCGGGGCCCCGGCCTACGGCGACCGCAGCCCGACGACGTTCCACCAGCTTTCGCTGGGCCACGTCATGCGGATCGGCCGTGCGCTGGAGAACGAGCTGGTGGTCTCCGACCTCCAGGTCTCCCGCCACCACGCCGAGTTCCGCTCGATGCCCGGCGGCCGCTTCGAGATCCATGACCTCGGCAGCCACAACGGCACGTACGTCAACGGCCAGGCGCTGGCCAAGTCCGGCACGGCGCTGCTCGGCCCGAACGACATCGTCGGCGTCGGCCACTCGACGTTCCGGATCGTCGGCGACCGCCTCGAGGAGTTCGTCGACACCGGCGAGGTCTCCTTCTCGGCCCGCCACCTCACGGTCACGGTCGAGGGCGGCAAGCAGATCCTCAAGGACGTCACCTTCGGCGTCCCCGAGAAGTCGCTGATCGGCGTCATCGGCCCCTCCGGCTCCGGCAAGTCGACGCTGCTCAAGGCGCTGACCGGCTACCGGCCCGCCGACCAGGGCGACGTCCTGTACGACAACCGCAACCTGTACAAGCAGTTCGCGGAGCTCCGCCAGCGCATCGGCCTGGTTCCGCAGGACGACATCCTGCACAAGGAGCTGACCGTACGGACGGCGCTGAAGTACGCGGCCAAGCTCCGCTTCCCCGGCGACACCGCCGAGTCCGAGCGCGCCGCACGCATCGACGAGGTGCTGCGCGAGCTCAAGCTCGACATCCACAAGGACAAGAAGATCACCGCGCTCTCGGGTGGTCAGCGCAAGCGCGTGTCCGTGGCCCTGGAGCTGCTCACCAAGCCGTCGCTGATCTTCCTGGACGAGCCGACCTCCGGCCTCGACCCGGGCATGGACCGCGACGTCATGCAGCTGCTGCGCGGCCTGGCCGACGACGGCCGCACGGTCCTCGTCGTCACCCACTCGGTGGCCGAGCTGGCCATCTGCGACAAGCTGCTGGTCATGGCGCCGGGCGGTTCGGTCGCGTACTTCGGTCCGCCGGACGAGGCGCTGAACTTCTTCGGCTACACCACGTGGGCGGACGTGTTCTCGGCTTTCGAGAACTACCGCGACTACGACTGGGCCGGCCGCTGGAAGGGCTCCCAGCACTACCAGCTGTACGCCGCCGACATCGACGCGGTCGCGCCCCAGTCGGTCGCCATGCCGCCGGTCCAGCAGATGCGCCCGACCAAGCCGCAGGGCTGGGGCTCGCAGCTGTGGACGCTGATCCGCCGCTACGTCTCGGTGATCGCCTCGGACAAGGGCTTCCTGGCCCTGATGGTGCTGCTGCCCGCGGTCCTGGGCGTGGTCTCCACGGTGATCCCCGCGAAGTTCGGCCTCGCGCCGCCGGTCGCGCCGTCCCGCTTCAACGGGGACGCCGGCACGATCATGCTGATCCTCGCGGTCGGCATGTGCTTCTCGGGCGCCGCCAACTCGGTCCGCGAGCTGATCAAGGAACGCGTCATCTACGAGCGTGAGCGGGCGACCGGCCTCTACCGGTCCGCGTACCTCATGTCGAAGGTGATCGTCCTCGGCATCATCACGGCCATCCAGGGCGTGATCATCTGCGCGATCGGCTTCTTCCCGCGCGACCTGCCCGCCGAGGGCCTGCTGATGCCGCCGGCCGTCGAGATCTGCCTGTCGGTCATCGCGCTCGGCTTCACCTCGATGATGTTCGGCCTGGTGATCTCCTCGCTGGTGAAGACCGCCGAGAAGACCATGCCGCTGCTGGTCATGTTCGCGATCGTCCAGGTCGTGTTCACCGGCATCCTCTTCCAGGTCTACGACTCGCCGGGCCTGGAGCAGTTCGCCTGGCTGATGCCGTCCCGCTGGGCCATCGCCGCCGCCGGCACCACGCTGAACCTCGGCCAGCTCATGCCGCCGTGGGACGCCGACAACCCGACCAACACGGACCCGCTGTGGGACGCGACGGTCGGCCAGTGGAGCCTGAACATCACCATCCTGCTGCTCATCGGCATCGCCTGCGGTTTCGCGGTCCAGCGCCTGCTGCGCCGCCACGAGCCGGAGGTCATGCGGGCCGGCAAGTAGCCCGCGGCAGGGAGGACCTCACGCACGAAACGCCTCAGGGCGGCACCCGGAAGTCCGGGTGCCGCCCTGAGGCGCGCGTGGGGGGCTTGGGGCTACGCCAGTGGCCTAGTAGGCGCTGTTGACGTTGTCCATCGAGCCGTAGCGGTCGGCCGCGTAGTTGCAGGCGGCGACGATGTTGGCGACCGGGTCGTACTGGTCGAACTTCGTGCCCTTGACGTGGTACGCCTTGAAGGTCGGAAGGATGACCTGGAGCAGACCCTTGCTGGGGATGCCGTTCTGGGCGTTGATGTCCCAGTTGTTGATCGCCATCGGGTTGCCGCTGGACTCGCGCATGATGTTGCGGTGGATTCCGGCGTAGGTGCCCGGAATGCCCTCCTTCTTCATGATGAAGAGGGCTTCCTTGATCCAGCCGTCCAGGTTGTTCGCGAAGACGGGGGTGCGGGCGGCGGAGCGGCTCGCGGCCTCCTTCTGCGCGCGGGCCTTCTTCGCGGCGGCCTCGGCCTTGGCCTTCTCCGCGTCCTTGGCCTTCTTGTCGGCGACGACCTGCTGCACGGAGAGGTGCTGCTGTACGGCCTGCGTCTGCGCGGCGTCGACGACCTTGGTCCAGGCGACGGGAGCGGCGTTGACCGTCCCGGCCTCGGCGGTGTCGGCCGGGACGAGGGAGAAGGCGAGCGCGGCGGCACTGAACGTGGCGACGCCGGCAATGGACAGCTTGTGTGCCTTCGTCAGACGACTGTGACCGGGAGTGCTGGAAGCAGACATGGCGGGGCAACCTCTTCGAATCGCGGGAGCCGCAGGAAAGCGCCACGAGGATCCGGGGATCCGCCGCGGCGCTGTGCGACGAGGGCAATTCTTAGCGGTGGCAAAAAGCTGTGGCAAAGGTGTGACGTACGATCCCGCTTAGTGGATCAGGGGCGGTCGCCGAGGCCGGAATTCCGGCCCCGGCGCTACGCGCGCCCGTGCTGACAGGACCTTTACCCGTCCACTAGGGAGCTTCGTAAGTGATGTGCGTCCTATGCGCGGGCTCACATCGGGCACGTAACGGTCTCACTGTGCGTTGCGGGAGCAATTCAATCCGTCACGCTTCTCATCCTTGAGTAGCAGATGGACGTCCCCGAACTCGTGCCAAAGGCAGAGACGGGCCAGTGCCTCGGCATACCCGAGCCGTACGGCGGCCCGGCCCGCGACCGCCTCCAGCATCAGCAGGTGGGACGCCTCCGGCTCGTGCAGCCCGGTCAGCAGCCCTTCCACCACCCGCACCCCGCGCTCCGGCGTCACCACCAGATCGGTCCACCCGCCGGCCGGGCGCACCACCCCGCGGGCGTCCGCGGCCGACTCCAGGGCCCGCACCGCCGTGGTCCCCACCGCGATCACCCTCCCCCCGCTGGCCCTGGCGGCGTTCACCAGCCACGCCGTGGTCGCCGGCACCTCGTACCGCTCCGGGTACGGCGGCTCGTGCGCCTCCTGCGAGGACACCCCCGTGTGCAGGGTCAGCGGCGCGAACTGCACCCCCCGGCTGACCAGCCGCGCCACCAGCTCCGCCGTGAAGGGCCGCCCCGCACTCGGCATCTCCGCCGAGCCCGACCCGTCGGCGGCCGGCACCGCGAACACCGTCTGGTGGGCCGACAGCGGCTGGTCCCGCTCCGTGTACCCGTACCGGATCGGCCTCCCGTACGCCCGCAGGAGCGCCGGTACCCCGTCCCGCTGCCGTACGGGCCGCGCCCACCACAGCTGGTCCGCCCCGGCCGCCAGCGGCTCCTCCAGTACGAGGCCCTGCCCGTCCGGCAGCTCCACCAGTGCCCCCGCGGGGCCCCCGGCGCGGGGCCGCGTCGTGCCCCCGCCCGCCGGGGCGCGCAGCTCCACCGCCCAGCGGCCGTCGTCGCCCCGGGTCGAGAAGTGCACCACCAGCTCCTCGCCGCCGAGCCGGGCGTCCACGGCGGCCGCCAGCGTCGTCGACGTGTTCACCACCAGTACGTCCCCGGCCCGCATCAGCTCCGGCAGCTCCCGGAAGGCGTGCAGCGACACCTCTCCGCCGCCCCCGGACACCAGTAGCCGTACCGCGTCCCGCCCGAGCCCCGGCCCCCGCTGCTCGGCCGGAACCCGGGCCAGCAGCTCCGGCGGAATGTCCGGTATATACAGCCC
>NZ_JARAYQ010000373.1:0-6082 GCF_033794505.1 Streptomyces sp. MB09-01
GACCCGCCGCAAGGTCCGGGAGGCCGCCGAGGAGCTGGGGTACGTTCCGCACGCGGCCGCCCGCAGCCTGCGCGCCGGGCACACCCGGATCCTGCTGCTCGTCGGCAACAGCGCCATGTACGCGCTCTACGGGGGCGTGGCGTTCCGCTCGCGCTCCAGGTCGAGGACGTCGACCCTGCGAACAATGTGTCCGACTTCGGCCTGATCGCAGGGATATCGGCGATCTTCGCCACGGTCTTCAACCCCGTCGCCGGCGCCCTGTCCGACCGCAGCGGACGGCGCAATCCCTGGACCGGCCGTGTCGACCAACTGGACCGCGATGCTGGCCTTCTCCGTGGTCAACGGGCTGACGTTCGGCTGCTACATGGCGGTGGACACGGCGCTCGTGACGATGGTGCTGCCCAAGGCCGAGGACGCGGCCCGCGACATGGGCGTGCTCAACATCGCCAACGCCGGCCCGCAGATCGTCGCCCCGTTCATCGCCTCGGTGATCGTCTCGCTCAGCGGCGGGTACACCGCGCTGTTCGTCGTCGCGGCCGTGCTGGCGGTGGCGGGTGCGCTGGCGGTGAAGCCGATCCGCAGCGTGCGCTGACCGCGACCCCGCGCCCTTGGCCAGTGCCTCTGGTCCGTGCCTCTGGTCCGTGCCTCTGGTCCGTGCCCCTGGTCCGTGGCCCAGGTCCGTGCCCCAGGTCCGTGCCTCCGGCCGGAATTCGGCGCTCCCAGAACACAGTTCACACCACCGAGAAAGGCACCACCGTGCAGCTGCACACCCACACGTGGGGCGAGGGCGACCGCATCGCCCTCCTGATCCACGGCATCATGGCCGACCACCGGACCTGGCGCCGGGTCGGCCCCGCCCTCGCCGACCACGGCTACCGCGTCATCGCCGTGGACCTACGGGGCCACGGGGCCAGCGGCCGCGGCGCCTACTGCCCGGAGCTGTACGCCGACGACGTGGTCGAGACGCTGCCGGCCGGCGCCGAGCTCGCCATCGGCCACTCCCTCGGCGGCCTGACCCTGTCGCTCGCGGTGGACCGGCTGAAGCCTCGGCGGGCGGTGTGCTCCGACCCCGGCTGGCACCTGGCCGCTCCCTCGGAGGGCTTCGGACCCGAGCTGCTGGCCCGGTTCAAGACGGCGACCAGGGAGGAGATCCGGGCGATGAGTCCGCGCTGGGAGGACGTGGACGTCGACATCGAACGGGCGACCCTGGCGCTGTGGGACGAGCAGACCGCCCTGAGCCTCGAACCGCTGCTCGGCGCCGATCTGATGCCGGCCGCGCCGGTGGTCCCGTCGCTGGTGCAGCTCGCCGATCCCAGTCAGCTGATCTCACCGGAGCGGGCGCAGCTGCTCAAGAGCCGCGGTTTCCAGGTGCGTTCGGCCGCCGGGGCCGGACACACCATCCACCGCGACGACTTCGACGGGTTCATGGCCTCGCTGGAGGGGTGGGTCTAGGCTGCCGACACCGGGCGGTCTTCGCCGGCGGCGGGGATCTCCCGGTGTCAGGCGGGGATTCCCCCAGTGTCAGAGACGGTTGCGAGACTGGTGCCATGAACGATGACACCGAACAGGACGGCCGGGTGGACCCGGGAGCCCTGCTGCTGCGGACGGACTGGAACGCGGTGGAGCACTGCTGCCCGGACGTGGCACCGGAGACGCCCGTGATCCTGCGGGAACTGCTGGACGACGACCCGCGCGTCCAGGGCTTCGCCTTCCGGTGCCTGGCCGAAGCCCTCACCCGGGGGAACGTCTTCTACACCGCCACGGCTCCCGCGGCCCGGTACGTGGCCGCGATCCTGGGGGACCCGCGGACCCTGGCACAGGTCACCGACCGCAGCGTCCACGAGATGGACGACCTGGGCCCGCAGACCCCCTTCCCGCTGCGCGCCGGCCTGATGACCTGGCTGGGCGACTCGATCGTCGATGCGATGGCCCAACAAGGGCGGCCCTACGGCGACGAGGAGGACCTCGACGCGTTCCTCGACCTCGCGCCGGAGTTCTACGCGGCCGTGCACCCCTTCCTCACCTCCGGCTCCCCCTGCATACGCGAGGCGGCCCTCGGCGCGCTCCTGCCGCTGCTGCGCCTGCCCTCCCTGGCCGACCGGGGACCCGCCCACCGTGACCGGGTCCTCGCCGCAGCCTTCGGCGCCGGCCCCCACCGCTGGCGGGCCGTCGACACGCTCTCCTCCTGGGGCGAGGACGTCTCGTCCCTGTTCTGACCGCCCCCGTCCCCAACGTCGGGGCCTTCCCTGGTAGTCGCTCGCGGCCGGCCCCCATTACCGTCTTCCTACCGAACGGTAATAGGGGGAGTGGTTCGCGATGACGGATTCTTCAGCCGGCCTGGTCGAGATGGCCGCCGCACTCGCCGAAGGCAGCGTGTCCGCACGGGAGTTGACCGAGCAGGCGCTGCGCCGGATCGCGGCGGCGCAGCCGGAGCTGAACGCCTTCCGGACCGTGCGCACCGACGCCGCGCTCGCCGAGGCGGACGCGGCGGACCGGCGGCTGGCCGCGGGCGAGCGGCTGCCCCTGCTGGGCGTACCGCTCGCGGTCAAGGACGACATGGACGTGACCGGGGAGCCGACCGCCTTCGGCTGCGCCGGGACCTTCGCCCCGAAGACCGCCGACAGCGAAGCGGTACGCAGGCTGCGCGCGGCCGGTGCCGTCATCGTCGGCAAGACCCAGACGCCGGAGCTCGGCCAGTGGCCCTTCACCGAGGGCGAGGCCTTCGGCGAGACCCGCAATCCGTGGAACCCCGCCTACTCGCCCGGCGGGTCCTCGGGCGGCTCGGCGGCGGCCGTGGCGGCGGGCCTGGTCCCGGCGGCGCTGGGCTCGGACGGAGCCGGTTCGGTCCGGATCCCCGCGGCCTGGACCCACCTGGTCGGCGTGAAACCGCAGCGCGGGCGCATCTCCACCTGGCCGGAGCCGGAATCCTTCCACGGGCTCACGGTCAACGGCGTACTGGCCCGCACCGTGGCCGACGCGGCGCTCCTGCTGGACGCCGCGAGCGGCCCGCATCCCGAGGACCTGCACCGCCCGGCCCGCATCTCGGCGGTCGAGGCGGCCCGGCGCACCCCGCGCCGGCTGCGGATCGCCCTCTCCTTCGGGATGCCCTTCACGGCCACGCCCAAGTCGCTGGACCCGCAGGTGCGTTCCGCGGTGGAGCGGCTGGCGGGGCTGCTGGAGTCGCTGGGTCACGAGGTGGTCCCGGAGGACCCGCGGTACGGCCTGATCGGCCTGACCTTCGTGCCCCGCGCGACCAGCGGCGTACGGGACTGGGCGGCGCGGGTGCCGGATCCGGCACTGCTGGACCCGCGCACGCACGAGGCGGTGCGGACCGGCCGGATCCTGGGCGGGCTCGCCCTGCGGGTCTCCCGGCGGGCGGAGGCGGCGCTGCGGCACCGGGTCGGCGAGATCTTCGGCCGTTTCGACGTGGTGCTGACCCCCACGACGGCCACGCCGCCGCTGCGCATCGGAGCGCTCGCCGGACTGGGGGCCATGGCCACGGACCGGGCGATGATAGCCGCCTGCCCGTACGCCTGGACGTGGAACGTCCTGGGGTGGCCGGGGGTGAACGTCCCGGCGGGGTTCACGGGCGAGGGGCTGCCGATGGGGGCCCAGTTGCTGGGTCCGGCGGCCTCGGAGCCGCTGTTGCTCGCGCTGGCCGCGCAGGTGGAGGCGGCGCGGGGCTGGGCGGCGCGATGGCCGGAGCCGGTGCGGGTCGCCGTATGAGGGCCCCGGGCAGGCGGGCGAGGCCACGGGCCGGGGTGTGAGGGCCACGGGCCGGTATGTGAGGCCACGGTCGGCGTGCGAGGGCCGCGGGCCCGGCGTGCGCAGGCCACGGGGCACGGCGTGCGAGGGCCGCGGGCCGGAATGCCGACGGTGAGCCTCCGTGACACGCTGAACGGGGGGATCTCGCCGGTCCGGCCGCTCGGCCGGCCCTGCACCCAAGGAGATCGACATGGCCAGTGACGCCAGCAGGCCCCAGGCAGGCCACGGGCAACCGCGCCCCTGGCACGCACCCACGTCCGGTACCACCCTCCTGGCGGGAGTGCTGATGATCTTCGGAGGGGCGATGGCGTTCCTCGAAGGGATCGCTGCCGTCGCCAGTGACGACCTGTTCGTCGTGACGCGCCACTACGTGTTCGAGTTCAGCCTGACCGGTTGGGGCTGGATCCACCTCATTCTGGGCATCGCCCTCGTCGTCGCCGGATGCGCCGTCCTCGCCGGAGCCCTGTGGGGCCGCTACTTCGGCATCGTGGTCGCCGGCCTGGGCGCGATCGCCAACTTCCTCTGGATCCCGTATTACCCCTGGTGGGCACTGGTGCTGGTCGTCGTCAACCTCTTCGTCGTCTGGGCGCTGTGCACGGGCGCGCACCGGGAATCGGACATGACCTGACCGCCGGACCCGGCTGCACCGGGTCGTGCTTCCCGGCCCGGTAACCTCGGCGGGATGACGGCACTTTCGCATCACGGCAACGGCTACACCGACCAGCCTGGCCGCGACGGGGACACGGCTACCACCGAGGCCGACCCCCGCGCCATCGGCCCCGTGCGCACCGCGTACGCGCCCGACCCCGACGGGGACCCCGATCCCGGCGAAATCGTGTGGACCTGGGTCCCCTTCGAGGAGAACGACGGCCGCGGGAAGGACCGGCCGGTGCTGGTCGTCGCGCGGGAGGCGGGCGGGCGGACCCTGCTGGCCGTACAGCTGTCCAGCAAGCGGCACGACCACGACCGGGAGTGGGTGCCGATCGGGACCGGCCCGTGGGACGGCGCGGGCCGGGAGTCCTGGGTGGACGTCGACCGGGTGCTCCGGGTGCACGAGTCGGGAATGCGGCGCGAGGCCTGCGCGCTGGACCGCGGACGCTTCGGGCTGGTCGTCGACCGGCTGCGCGAGCGCTACGGCTGGACGTAGCACGGGACGCCGGACGTAGCACGGGACCGCACGGGCGCCGGACGGACGGACACGGGACCGGACGGGCACGGACGGCCGCGGTCACCCGGGGCCCGGACGACGGGCACGGGGCCGGACAGGCATGGACCGCCGCCGTCACCCGGGCCCCGGGCGCCCGTCCTCGGGCCCCGGCGCCCGCCGTCAGCCCCCGAATCCGGCGAAGGCCCGCTCGAACGCCTCACGCGTCTCGGGCTTGCGGTCCAGCACCCCGAACACCACCCGCTCGAAGACCCCGGCGAACCGGCCCGCCAGCAGGCCCCGGAAGGCCTCGGCCACCTCCGCCGGGTCGTTCTGGAACACCCCGCAGCCCCACGCCCCCAGCACCAGCCGCCGGTAGCCGTGCAGCGCCGCCACCTCCAGCACGAGCTCCCCCCGCCGGACCAGCGCCGCGGGGATCTCGGCCACCCGCTGCGGCTCCTGGCGCCGGATCGTGCCCGCGTTCGGGGCGGGCGAGGTGAGGAAGCCGACCCGGAACGGGGTCTCCAGCAGGGCGCCCCCGTCGTCGCGGAAGACGGGCACCCCGGGCGAGTGAATCACCCGGTCGGTGTAGAAGGTGCTGCGCTCCGCTCGGTGGACCTCGTAGTACTCCGGGGCCTCCAGCAGCGTCGCGTAGAGGGCCGAGGCGCGGCACAGCGCCTCCTCCTGGGCCTTGGCCCCGCGGACGTAACCGCCCCCGGGATTGCGGGCCGAGGCGAAGTTCAGCGCCGCCACCGGGGCCGCGTCCGGGCCTGCCGGGGCGTCCGGTCCGCCCGTCGCGAGCCTGCGGGCCGCGACCGTGGTGCTCTCGCCCGTGACCTCGACGGCCGTCGTCCCGCCCCCACGGACGAGCTCTCCGTCTGGAACGACCCGGTTTGGTCCATATATCCTGGTTCCGGCCTTGGCGTCCGCCAGGGCGGCGGCGAGGGATACCTGCCGTCCCGACCGCGTCCGGTAGCCGCCGGCCGCCAGGATCTCCGCGTTCTCCCGCGCGATCTCGCGCAATCTGCTGCTCACGCCGCCATCCTCTGCACCCCGGCCACCGGCGGCAAAGGAATTTGTGCCCCAGGGAGGGGTAGGCACGGGTGATGTCACGGCCGACGACAGGAGACGAGGACCCGGTATGCCCCAGGACTCACCCACTCCCCCACGCGC
>NZ_JARAYQ010000374.1:0-6080 GCF_033794505.1 Streptomyces sp. MB09-01
CCCGCCCCCCGCGTGACGCTCACCCCCGACCGGATCGCCGCGGCCGCGGTCGGGATCGCCGACGCCGAGGGCATCGACGCCGTGACCATGCGCCGCCTGGCCACCGAGCTGGGCGTCGCTCCCATGGCCGCGTACCGCTACGTCTCGGGGAAGGATGAGCTCCTGGAGCTCATGGTCGACTTCGTCTACGGGGAGCTGGAACTCCCGGACGGCGACGCCGACTGGCGGGAGGCCATGCGGACGCTCGCCCTGCGCATCCGCGAGGTGCTCCTGTCCCACCCCTGGGTGGCCCGGATGAGCTGGGGCGCGCCGACCCCCAATCAGCTGGCGGTGCCGGAGAGCGCGCTCGCCGCGCTCGACGGCGTCGGTCTCGACGCCGACACGGCGATGGCGGTCTGCAGCACCGTCACCGCGTACGTGCACGGCGCCGTCGACCTGGAGATCGGCCTGACGCAGATGCTGCGCGTACGGGGCTGGTCGAGCCGCGAGGAGGCCCGCGCGGGACTCGCGTCCCAGATGGCCTGGCTCATGAACACCGGCCGCTACCCGAAGTACAACCGCTACATCGGCGAGGCCACCCGCAAGGACGACCTGCAGTGGCAGTTCGAGACCGGCCTGGACTGCGTCCTCGACGGCATCGCGGCGCGTCTGGGCGTCTGACACCTTCGGGCGTCGGGCACCGCATCGACCACCGCACCGGGGGCGGTCACGTCCCGTCCCCGGTGCGACACGACATCCGGAGGGCCCCATGGCCAGTACGAACCCCGCCGCCACCCACACCGCCCAGGGCCGACGCGGGCTGCCCGCCTGGCAGGCCGTGGCCGGCGCCGCGGTCATCGCCGCGGTCGCCAACGTGATCGTCCTGCTCATCGGCGACGCCGCCGGAGCCTCGCTGGTCCTGGAGCTCAACGGCAAGCCGGACGAGATCGGCGCGGCCGACGTGATCATCATGTCCGTGCTCGCGCCGGCGGTGGGCGTCACCGCCGCCGTCCTGCTCGCACGGTGGAAGCCGGGCTTCCTGAGGGTGGCCCAGATCCTGGCCGCCGCCACGACGCTCATCAGCCTCGTGGGTCCGCTGACGCTGGAGACCGACGGCGGCACCGCGATCACGATCGCGGTGATGCACCTGCTCGTCGGCGGCATCGCGATCGCCGCCCTCGAGGCGGTCCGCCGCTCCCGGGCGTGAGCCGCCACAGCCGAGCCTGACGGCCCTTCCGGACCCGGTCCGGAAGGGCCGTCGTCGTACGGGAGGGGACCCGGGACACCGCCCGCAGGACGAGGAGGCCGCCCACTCCCTCCGCAAGACCCCGGGACGGTCCCGGCCGAGCACGCACCGCGAACCGCGAGAAGAGGACGGTTGACCCGCATGGTGAAGCAGGACGAGTGGGACGCCATCGTCGTCGGCAGCGGCATGGGCGGCCTGGTGTGCGCCGCCTATCTGGCCGCCTCCGGCCGCCGCGTGCTCGTGCTCGAACAGCACGACGTGGCGGGCGGCAACAGCCACGTCTTCCGCCGCCGCCGGGCCTACGAGTTCGACGTCGGCGTCCACTACCTGGGCGACTGCGGCCCGGACGGGGTGCTCCCCGCGATCTTCTCCGGACTCGGTCTCGCCGGCCGCATCACCTACCGGGAGATGGACCGGGACGGCTTCGACCGGATCGCCCTGCCGGGCCTCACCCTGGACGTCCCGGTGGGCTGGGAGCGGTACACGGAGCGGCTCACGCGGGCGTTCCCGCAGTACGCGGAGGGCATCGCCCGGTTCACCGGCATCTGCGCCGACGTCGCGGCGGAGGCCCGCTTCCTGATGCTGTCGGACGGCGATCTGACCGGCACCGAGCTGCTGTCCCGTACCTCGGTCACGGTCCGCTGGGGCCGCCGTACGCTCGCCGAGCTCTTCGACCACTGCGGGCTCCCGGCCCGCGTCCGGACCGTACTGGCCGCCCAGTCGCCCAACTACGGCATGGGTCCGCACGAGGCCGTCGTCTCCCGGCACGCCGCCGTCACGGACCACTACCTCCGGGGCGCCTACTACCCGGAGGGCGGCGGCCAGGTACTGCCGGCGACGCTGGTCGAGGCGCTGGAGGCGCACGGCGGCGAGCTGCGGACCAGGTGCCGGGTGGAGCGCATCCTCGTCGAGGGCGGCCGGGTCACCGGCGTGGGGACGACGGACGGCGAACTCCTCAAGGCCCCCCTGGTGGTGTCGAACGCGGACTACTCCCGGACCGTCCTCGAACTCGTCGGCGAGGAACACCTCGGCCGGCGCACGGCGGACAAGACCCGGCAGGCGCGGATGGCGCTGCCGTTCGCCACGCTCTACCTCGCCCTCGACCGGGAGCTGCCCGAGCGCCCGAACGCCAATCTGTGGTGGTTCCGGGACGACGACATCGAGACCGCCTACCGGCGGCTGGCGGAGGAGCGCGCCGACCCGGTGCCCTTCCTCTTCGTCTCCTTCGCCTCCCTGAAGGACCCGGGCGCCCGCAACGTCTGCCCGCCGGGCCACAGCAACCTCCAGGTGATGACGCTGTGCCCGCCCGGTTACGCGTACTGGGGCGCGAGCACCGGTCCGGCGGCCGGCGAGCGCTACCGGCGCAACCACGACTACCAGCAGCGCAAGGCCCAGCTGACCGAGTCCATCCTGAGCGCGGCGGAGACCGCGCTGGGCCCGCTGCGCGACCACATCGTGCACCTGGAGACGGCGACGCCCCTCACGCACGAGCGGTACACCCTCGCGACCGGGGGAACCCCCTACGGGCTGGCCCGGTGGGGCACCGCGGGCAGCCGCCCCGACACCCGCAGCACCATCGAGGGGCTGCACGTGGTGGGCGCCAGCACCCGGTACGGCAGCGGCATCGCGGGCGCCGCCGTCAGCGGCATGGCCTGCGCCGCGCAGATCCTGGAACGCCGGCTGCTCCCCGAGGTCCACCGGGGCGCGGTCCTCGGCGACCCGGACCTGCTCCCGGCGCGCGCCGCGGACTGGGACCCGCTGGCCGTCTCCCGCGGAGCCCGGCGGCGCGACGCCCGCGGACTGGCCAGGATCGGCTGACCCCCCGCCCCTGCGGCGCCGTGCGCTTCCGCGCGCCCGTACTGCGAGAACGCGGACCGGCCAAGACCATGTTGGTGGAGCAGGCGGACGGTGCGCAGCCGCCGACCCGGCCGAACGAGGAGCCTCAATGATCGCCCTGGTGGGGAAGTGAACCGACTCAGACACACCTTCGAGGCCCTGTCCGTACGCAACTTCCGGCTCTTCGCGGCCGGCCAGCTGCTGTCCGTCACCTGCACCTGGATGATGATCGTCGCCCAGGACTGGCTGGTCCTGTCCCTGTCCGGGGACTCGGGCACCGCGCTGGGAGTGGTCACGGCGTTGCAGTTCTCCCCGATGCTGCTGCTCACCCTGTACGGCGGAAGGCTCGCCGACCGGCACGACAAGCGCGTTCTCCTGATCTCCGCGAACATCGCGTCGGGCGTCCTCTCCCTGCTGCTGGCCCTGGCGGTCCTCCTCCCGGGCGCCGAGCTGTGGCACGTCTACCTGTTCGCCCTGGCCCTCGGCATGGTCAACGCCGTCGAAGTGCCCACCCGGCTCTCGTTCGTCAGCGAGATGGTCGGCGGCGCGCTGTTGCCCAACGCGTCCGCGCTGAGCGCCGCCTACTTCAACGCGGCACGCGTGGTGGGACCCGCTCTTGCAGGCGTGCTCATCAGCGGCTTCGGCACCGGGCCGGTCGTTCTGCTCAACGCGGTCAGCTATCTGGCCACGGTGATCAGCCTGCTGTTGATGCGGCCGTCCGAGCTCCATCGCGGCGACTCCACGCCGCGCGACACCCGCATCGTGGACGGGCTCCGCTACGTCGGGAGCCGGCCGGACCTGTTGCTCCCCATGGTTCTCGTCGCCGTCATCGGCATGTTCGGATTCAACTTCCAGCTCACCCTGCCGCTCCTCGCGAAGACGGTGTTCCACGCGGACTCCGCCTCGTTCGGGCTGCTGGCCAGCGCGTTGGCGGCGGGCTCGCTGCTCGCCGCCTTCGCCACCACGGCCCGCCGCGGCAGGCCGTCCGCCGCCCTGGTCGTCGCGGCGGCCGTCGCCTTCGGACTGCTGGAGACGCTGACCGCGCTGGCCCCCACCTTCCCCGTCGCGCTGATCATGCTGGCGGCCACCGGGTTCGCGACGATCACCTTCGCGCAAGCGACCAACCACCGGATCCAGCTCGGCAGCGATCCGCAGTTCCGCGGTCGCGTCATGGCCCTCTACGCACTCATCCTCCAGGGCACCACGCCGGTCGGAGCGCTGCTCCTCGGCTGGGTCGCCGAGCGCTGGGGAGCCCGCGTAAGCCTCTCCGTCGGAGGCCTGGTCTCGCTGGCCGCGGCGCTGGCGGTGCTGGCCGTGCACCTGCGCCGGCGCGACGGCACCGAGCCACCGCGTCCCGCCCACCTGATCCATGAGCCCAGCCGCTCATCAAATCCCCCCTGACCTGTGAAAACGCAGGTCAGGGGGGCCTTTTTGCGTTTGCGGAGCCGGCACCGCGCGGGGGCCGCCGAGGAAGCCGGCGGCAGCGGCGCGCATCGTTTCGCAACTGTTCGCACGGAGACGGTGTTTCTACCGTCGGCCGCACCGTGGGTTTCCCGAGCGGGACGCGAGCGTGCTGAACGAAGATCTGACGAACGAAGGAGTCGTGCCATGCCGACCACCAGCCCTGCCACCGGCGTCGCCACGGTGGCGTTCCATGCCACGCGCGTGGGGTCGCTCGTGCTGGCAGCGACGGACGACGCGCTCGTGCTGTGCTGCTACGGCACGGCGGAGACGGCGGCGGAGCGGCTGAGCCGGGCGGGACTGAGCCCGGTGGAGCCGGGAGAAGCGGGAGCGCCCGGGCTCAAGGTGCTGGACGAGGCCCGGGAGCAGATCGACGCCTACCTGAGCGGCGGGCGCCGCGAATTCTCCGTACCGGTGGACCTGCGACTGGCCACCCCGTTCAGCCGGCGCACCAATCTGATGCTCGCCGAGTTCGTCCCCTACGGGCGGACCGCGACCTACGGGCAGCTGGCCCAGGCGCTCGACCGGCCCCGAGCCGCGCGGGCCGTCGGCACGGCGCTGGGCACGAATCCGCTGTGCGTGGTGCTGCCCTGCCACCGGATCATCGGCTCCACGGGCAGTCTCAGCGGGTACGCGGGAGGGCCGGAGGCCAAGCGCGATCTGCTCGCCCTCGAAGCGGCCGGCGCACGGCCCGCGCACTGACCCTCCCCCGCCACAGAAAGCAGAGCACGTGAGCGTCTACGAGCCACCGCAGCTTCCGGGCTTCGACCTGCCCGGCCCGCTCTCCACCACGTACGCCCCGGAAGGCGCGCCGGCGAAGGGCGGCGCGCCGGCCCCGGAGCACCTCGACTGGCGGGCGCTGGCCGCCGAACTGGACGCGGAGGGAGTGGCGTTGACCCCGCCGCTACTGACGGCCGAGCAGTGCGCGAACCTGCGGGAGCTCTTCGACGACCCCACCGCGTTCCGCAGCACGGTGACGATGGCGCGGCACCGTTTCGGCGAGGGCCTCTACCGCTACTTCTCCCACCCGCTGCCCGAGCTCGTGCAGAACCTGCGGGAGCAGCTGTACCCGCCGCTCGCCCGGATCGCCAACGACTGGGCGCGGCGCCTGGGGCAGCCGGCGTTCCCCCCCGACTTCGACGGACTGATCGCGGCGTGCGCGGCTGCCGGGCAGCACCGCCCGACGCCGCTGATGCTCCGGTACGAGCGGGGCGGCTACAACTGCCTGCACCAGGACGTCTACGGCGACCTGACCTTCCCGCTCCAGGTGGCGATCATGCTCGACCGGCCGGACGAGGACTTCACCGGCGGCGAGAGCGTCTTCGTCGAGCAGCGCCCGCGCGCCCAGTCCCGCCCGCTCGTCAAGAGGCCCGGACAGGGCCAGGGAATGATCTTCACGGTCAACCACCGTCCGGTGCGCTCGGTGCGCGGCTGGAGCCGGGTGACCCTGCGGCACGGGGTGAGCTCCGTGACCAGCGGGCAGCGCCACGTGCTGGGCGTCATCTTCCACGACGCCCGGTAGCCGCCCCCCTGCGCACCTTCCCGCCGTGCCCCCTAC